>NZ_WHOV01000107.1:0-21785 GCF_009765395.1 Pseudomonas sp. BAV 4579
GACGCCTGGTTTAGACCTTGGCGCGCGACTTGTACTCGTTGGTACGGGTGTCGATCTCGATGTGGTCACCGATGTCGCAGAACTCGGAGACCTTCAGCTCATAGCCGTTGTTCAGGCGAGCGGTCTTCATGACCTTGCCCGAGGTATCGCCGCGAACGGCCGGCTCGGTGTAGGAGATCTGGCGCACGATGGTGGTGGGCAGTTCGATGGAGATGACGCGGTCGTTGTAGAACACCGCTTCGCAGACGTCGGTCATGCCGTCTTCGATGAAGGCGATGGCATCGCCCAGGTCGTCTTTCTCGACTTCGTACTGGTTGTAGTCGTTGTCGACGAACACGTACAGGGGATCGGCAAAGTAGGAATAGGTCACTTCCTTGCGATCCAGAATCACCGGCTCGAGCTTGTCGTCGGCGCGGAAGACGGTCTCGGTCGCGCTGCCGGAGAGCAGGCTCTTCAGCTTCATCTTGACCACTGCAGCGTTACGGCCGGACTTGTTGTATTCAGCTTTCTGGATGACCCAGGGAGCGTTGTCGATCATGGCCACTTGGCCGGCACGGAACTCTTGTGCGGTTTTCATGCGGTTATCCGTATGGATGGAAGAACGGGATTTCGAGGCGCCATATGATAGCCAATCTGTATGGAAATGCACCAGGCTGCCGGCAAGATCGCTGTGAGAAGCCATCTGATCGCTCCACTCACGAGCCAGCAGACGCCAGTTTTCCACCTGCGCCTCCAGCGCCGACCAGGCGGCCGCCAGGTCTCCGCGACCGTTCCAGGCCAGCCAGAGGGCGCTGACCGCGGCGGCCAGCGCCGGCGGGCCGGACGCGGCATAGCGCGCCAGGAAGGCCTCAAGCTTGACGAAATGAGCGTCCTCTTCCTGCGGATAGATGTGCCAGACGAAGGGATGCGCCGCCCATTGCGCACGGACGAAGGAGTCCTCGCCACGGATGGCATTGAAGTCGCAGCACCACAGCAGCCGGTCGTACTCCTGCTGGGAGACGAAGGGCAGCACCTGCACCCGCAGGGCGCCGCGACGGTGACCGTCGCCGGCCTTGAGCCAGTCCACGCCGAGCCAGGCGGCGACGTTCGCCAGCACCCGTCCTTCCGGCACCAGCAGGCAGGTGGGCTGGGCGCCAACGCTGAGGGCATCGAGCCAGTCGATCAGCGCCGGGTTTTCGTAGGCGAACAGCGAGAACAGCCGCTCCCCGGGTTGGCGCCGCACACCCAGTCCAGCGAGAAAGTCGTCCTGGGCCGCGGCCGCCTGGAGGAAGCCGTCACGCTGATCGAGCAGGTCGTGCTCGCGCAGCAGCCCGCCCACCTTGGCGGTAAAGCCGGGAAAGAAGAAGTACTTGTTCAGCCCGGTAGGCTGCAGCGACGGCAGGGCGTGACAGCCTTCGATCCACTCCTCGGCGCTCAGGTATTCCAGGTTGAGCCAGAGCGGGCGGGCGGCGCGACGCGCCATGGCGGTGACGAAGCCTTCCGGCAGCTGACAGGCGAAGGCTTCCACCACCACGTCGCCGGGCTCGGCCGCCGTCCAGTCGGCGTGCCAGAGCCGCACCTCGACCCCGCGATGCCATTGCTGCTCGGCGGTGCCATCGACCCCCGGCTGGATCCGCGCCAGGGGATAGAGGTCGTCGATCCAGAGGCGGACCTGCTGTCCATGCTCGGCGGACAGCTGATGGGCCAGACGCCAGGTGATACCGGCGTCGCCATAGTTGTCCACCACCGTGCAGAAGATATCCCAGGCTGCCATGCCATACCTCTAAGTCATTGATATCGAATCGTGTTCCGCCTGATTGGCGGGCGGACGCGGGACGGCTTCCAGTGAACCCAGTCACACCGCGACCAAGAGCGGGTCGGTAGTATCCGCGCTTTTTCGGACGGATTCTAAATGTCGTTGCGCCCTGCCCTGCTGTTCTGCCTGAGCCTGGCTTCCCTGAGCGCCCTGGCGACACCCCAGCCGCCCCGTACCTTCGGCGAAGCCAAGGTGGTGGCGGCCAAGGTCTATGCCAAGCAAGGCGTGGATTTCTATTGCGGCTGCCACTACAGCGGCAAGACCGTGGACCTCAAGAGCTGCGGCTACGTCCCGCGCAAGAGCGCCCAGCGCGCCAGCCGCATCGAATGGGAACACATCGTCCCCGCCTGGGTGATCGGCCACCAGCGCCAGTGCTGGCAGAAAGGCGGCCGCAAGAACTGCACGGCCAACGATCCGGTGTACCAGAAGGCCGAGGCCGACCTCTTCAACCTGGTACCGGTGGTCGGCGAGGTCAATGGCGACCGCAGCAACTTCGCCTTCGGCTGGCTGCCGCAGAAGCCCAGCCAGTATGGCGCCTGCCAGATGGTGGTGGACTTCAAGGCCAAGACGGCCATGCCCCGCCCGGAAATCCGCGGCATGGTCGCCCGTACCTACTTCTACATGAGCGATCGCTACGACCTGCGCCTGTCCAAGCAGGATCGCCAGCTCTACACCGCCTGGACCAAGCAGTATCCGCCGGAAGCCTGGGAGCGTCAGCGCAACCAGCGCCTGGCCTGCATCATGGGTCGCGGCAATCCCTATGTCGGCGAGACCAAGGCCTGCAAGTAATGCGCTTCAAGCAGCGGTTGGAATGCCGCTGTGGAATCTCAGCTCGCGATCGCTGGAGGTGATCAATTCCACCTCCAGGGCGCGGACCTCGGCGATCTTGGCGTCGACGTCGTCGCGCTCGCCATACAGATAGGCGAGCTTGAGATAGTCCTGGAAATGCCGGGCCTCGGAGGCCAGCAGACCGCCGTAGAACTTGCCCAGCTCCGCATCCAGGTGGGGCGCCACCGCACCGAAGCGCTCGCAGGAGCGACATTCGATGAAGGCACCGATCACCAGGCTGTCGGTCAGCTTCAGCGGCTCATGGTTGCGGCAGAGCTTGCGCAGGGCGCCGGCATAGCGGGCCGAACTGACGTTGCGGTGCTCGATGCCGCGACGCTTCATGATCTGCAGCACCTGTTCGAAATGGCGCAGCTCTTCGCGGGCGATGCGCGACATCTTCCAGGACAGCTCGGCGCGATTGGAATAGGTGAACAGATAGTGGAAGGCGGCGCCGGCGGCCTTCTTCTCGTTGTTGGCGTGGTCCTGCAGCAGCGTCGGCAGGTCCTGCAGCGCGGCCTCGACCCAGGCATCCGGCGTGCGGCAACCGAGGAATTCGTTCATCTCGGGCAAGGACATCAGCGTGCTCCCGTGCAAAAGCCGCGCATTATAGAGAAAGGCAGGCGCCTGGGCAGCGCCGCCTGCCTGCTGGCGTTCAGACGCGGCTGTCGATGCCTTCGAGCAGGAAGCGCGGGGCGATGTAGCGGTCGTAGTGGGCTTCGGAGAGCAGGAAGAATTCCCGGTCGATGGCGTCGCGCAACTCGGCCAGGGGGCGATCGCGAAACTCCGGCAGCAGGCGCAGCCCATAGGCATCCAGTTGCTGGATGTGGCGCGCGCCCCGGGCCAGCAACTGATAGGCCCAGCAATACTCCGACTGATCGGGCCGGAAGCGGATGCTGCGTTGCTGCAACTGCTGGCGCAACAGTGCCGGATCGAAGACATCGACCTTGGCCGACACCACCTGCACCAGCAGCAGCTCCAGACGCGCCCACACGGCGCGCCGCTCTTCTTCGCTGTAGAGATTCCAGTTCACCACCTCGTGGTGGAATCTCTTGCAGCCACGACACACGTGGTCGCCGAACATCGTCGAGCACAGGCCGACACAGGGCGTCTTGATGACAGGAGCGGGCATGGGCGGCAAGCCTTGGAGCAAAACACCTAGTCTAGCCGGAAACGTCAACGACCGGCGCGGGTGGCCCGCGCCGGTCGTACAGAATCCCATCCTGATCACAGGATGCGGATCACACCGCGGCGACACCTCGGCTCGCCAGCGGACTGGCGCTGCGGCGGCTCAACCCGTAGAAGAACAGTCCACCGAGGAAGCAGCCGGTGAACCAGGCGAAGTTGGCGATCGGCTTGAACCAGGGCACGAAGGTGAAGCACAACCCGATCAGCGCCGCCGCGACCAGTGCCTGCACCGCCACCCAGTTGACGCCGCCGCTGTACCAGTAGGCGCCATTCGGGGTGTCGTCGAACAGCGCATCGACCTCGATACGGCCTTTGCGCAGCAGGTAGTAGTCCACCAGCAGGATGCCGAACAGCGGGCCGATGCAGGCAGCCAGGACGTCCAGGGTGTAGTGGATCACCTCGGGGTTGTTGAACAGATTCCAGGGGGTGAGGAAGATCGAGGCCACCGCGGCGATCATGCCGCCCGCACGCCAGCTGATCTTGCTGGGCGCCACGTTGGCGAAGTCGAACGCCGGCGAAACGAAGTTGGCGACGATATTGATGCCGATGGTGGCGGTGACGAAGGTGAAGGCGCCGAGCAGCACCGCGGTGGTGTTGTCGATGCGGGCCACGGTGGCGATGGGATCGTGGATCATCTCGCCGAACACCGGCAGGGTGCCGGACACGATCACCACCGTGACCAGGGAAAACGCCAGGAAGTTGATCGGCAGGCCCCAGAAATTGCCGCGACGCACATCCTGCATGGAGCGGCAGTAGCGGCTGAAGTCACCGAAGTTGAGCGTGGGCCCGGAGAAATAGGACACCACCAGGGCGATGGCGACGATCACCTGGCCGAAGGCGGTCCAGCCGGTCAGCTGCTTTTCCGCCAGGGTGAAGCTGATGTTGCTCCAGCCGGCACGCCAGACGATCCAGGCGGCGAGGAGGAACATCACCGCATAGACGGCCGGACCGGCCCAGTCGATGAAGCGGCGGATGGATTCCATGCCGGCCCAGAAGACGCAGGCCTGGAGGAACCAGAGGGTGAGGAAGCCGCCCCAGCCGAGATAGGACAGGCCTAGGAAGCTGCTGTCGCCATAGACCGCCAGCGCGGGAAAGAAGCGCAGCACCACGATGACCAGGGCACTGGAGGCCAGATAGGTCTGGATACCGTACCAGGCCACCGCGATCAGGCCGCGGATCACCGCCGGGATATTTGCGCCGAAGACGCCGAAGGCCAGGCGACAGATCACCGGATAGGGCACGCCAGCCTGCTGGCTGGGCCGGGCGACCAGATTGGCGATCACCTGAACGATGCAGATCCCCACAAGCAGGGCGATCAGCACCTGCCAGCTGGCCAGGCCCAGGGCGAACAGGCTGGCGGCGAAGACATAGCCGCCGACGCTGTGCACGTCGCTCATCCAGAAGGCGAAGATGTTGTACCAATTCCATTTCTGCTCGACCGGGCCGAGATCTTCGTTGTACAGACGTGGGCTATAGCCCGGGGGAATCTGCTGGTTCATGGATCGCCTCCTCCGTGGTGGCGGACACCTGCATACGGCGCCTGCCTTGTTTTGTATACAATCCCTCCAGGCAGAGTCCGTGCCAGGTGCGCCGAGATGGCCTTAACTCGCTGGCTCCATAGGAAATTTCCAGGAAGGGAGGCTCTAAGTCAGCGGCCGGATCGTTACCGGGGATGCACTCCCCTGGGGCGTTAGGTGGCAATGAGGCGCTACCTTGGCGCACAGAGCCCGACGCATTCGCGCATCGTCAGCGCCCCAGACTTTGTATACAATTCAGGCAAATCGCCGGAGTCAGCCCATGAGTGCAGTACCCTCGCCGCTCGCCGTTGCCGCCTCGCCCCGGGACGAGCGGATCTACCAGGACATCCTTGAAGCCATCGTCGAGCATCGCCTGGCGCCAGGCACCCGGCTGCCGGAAGACACCCTGGCGGAGACCTTCGGCATCAGCCGCACGGGCATCCGCAAGGTGCTGCAGCGACTGGCGCTGGAACGCCTGGTGACCCTACGCGCCAATCGCGGCGCCCAGGTCGCCCAGCCCAGCGCCAAGGAAGCCCAGGACATCCTCGCCGCGCGCCAGTTGATCGAACCGGCGCTGATGCCCCTGGTGGCCGCCCGGGTCGACAGCGCCCAGCTGGCGTCCCTGCGGCAACATTGCCTCGAGGAGCACGAGGCCCAGCACGGCGGGCGCCACAGCCTGGCGATCCAGCTGTCCGCGCGCTTTCACGTCGAACTCGCCGCTCTGGCCGACAATCAGGTGCTAACCGAACAGGTCGCCCAATTGGCCAGCCGCTCTTCGCTGCTGATCGCCATCTACGGCTCGCGGCACAGCCTGGGCTGCGATTGCGGCCAGCACGAAGACCTGCTGGACCTGCTCGCCCAAGGCGAGGGTGCGGCCGCCAGCGACTGGATGGCGCGCCACCTGCGCCTGATCCGCGAATCCCTCCGGATCGACCGGCCCACGGCCGCCGAGCCCGATTTCCGCAGCATCTTCAAACGCAGTTGAGGCCCCTCATGCAGATCCAGGTCATCAATCCCAACACCAGTGCCAGCATGACCGCCAAGATCGGTCGCGCGGCCCAGGCCATCGCCCGTCCGGGTACCACCATCCTCGCCAGCAATCCCGACGCCGGCCCGGTGTCCATCGAGAGTCATTACGACGAGGCCGTGGCCGCGGTCGGCGTGATTGAAGAGATGCGCAAGGGCGTCGAGGCGGGCTGCGCGGCCCATGTCATCGCCTGCTTTGGCGATCCGGGCCTGCTCGCCGCGCGGGAAATGGCCAGCGGGCCGGTGCTTGGCATCGCCGAGGCCGGCTTCCATCTGGCCAGTCTGCTGGCCACTCGTTTCGCCGTGGTGACCACCCTCACCCGCACCCGCATCATCGCCGAGCACCTGCTGCAGCGGTACGGCTTCGCCGAACTCTGCACCTCGGTGCGCTGTATCGACCTGCCGGTACTGGCCCTGGAAGCCGCCGACGACAGCCTGATCGAACTGATCGCCGCCGAGGGTCGCCGTGCCCGCGACGAGGAAGGCGCCGGCGCCATCGTGCTCGGCTGTGGCGGCATGGCCGTTCTGCGCGAAGCCCTGAGCGAGGCCATCGGCATCCCGGTGATCGAAGGCGTCAGCGCCGCGGTCAAGCTGGCCGAGTCCCTGGTGGACCTGGGGCTGGGCACCAGCAAGCATGGCGACCTGGCCTACCCCATCGCCAAGCCCTTCAGTGGACGCTTCGCCCATCTGGGCCGCTAGCCTGCCGCCGGGGTCCGGCAACCTGCAGCAGAGATGCGACAACGCAGCGCTTAACTTCGTCCGAGGCTTGGCGTAGAATTAGGCAGCCTTATAGGCGCAATGTCCGATACGAAGCTGTTTTCAAAGCGTCACGAGCAAAGTATCCGGTGATCCGGCAGCGGCGGCCTCATCAACCGCCCTGCCGCCGATCAGCTCTTCAGCAGCCGGCGTAAAACTTTGAAAACAGCTTCCGGCGGAATGCGTCCGGCGCGACGGCGGTCCTGCCCGCAGCCTCCCCCGTCATACCCTGCCGGATACATTCCGGGGCGCCAGCCCCCGGACGCAATATTGGACCACTGATGAGGGTCAACCTGTGCTTGAAGCCTATCGTAACCACGTAGAAGAGCGTGCCGCCCAGGGCATCGTGCCCCAGCCGCTGAACGCCGAGCAAACGGCCGGTCTGGTCGAACTGCTGAAGAATCCCCCGGCCGGCGAAGAAGAATTTCTCGTCGACCTCATTACCAACCGCGTACCGCCGGGCGTCGACGAAGCCGCCTATGTGAAGGCTGGTTTCCTCTCCGCGGTCGCCAAGGGCGAAACCCAGTCCCCGCTGATCTCCCGCCAGCGCGCCACCGAATTGCTGGGCACCATGCAGGGCGGCTACAACATCGCCACCCTGGTCGAGCTGCTGGACGACGCCGAACTGGGCGCCGTGGCCGCCGAACAGCTCAAGCACACCCTGCTGATGTTCGATGCCTTCCACGACGTGGCCGAGAAGGCCAAGGGTGGCAACGCCCACGCCAAGGCCGTCATGCAGTCCTGGGCCGAGGGCGAGTGGTACCAGAAGCGTCCGGAAATCGCCGAGAAGTACACCCTGACCGTGTTCAAGGTGCCGGGCGAAACCAACACCGACGACCTCTCCCCCGCCCCTGACGCCTGGTCGCGTCCGGACATCCCGCTGCACGCCCTGGCCATGCTGAAGATGGCTCGCGACGGCATCGTGCCCGAGCAGCAAGGCAGCATCGGGCCGCTGAAGCAGATCGAGGAAGTGCGCGCCAAGGGCTTCCCGGTCGCCTACGTCGGTGACGTGGTCGGTACCGGTTCTTCCCGCAAGTCCGCCACCAACTCGGTGCTGTGGTTCTTCGGCGACGACATCCCCTACGTGCCGAACAAGCGCGCCGGTGGTTTCTGCTTCGGCTCCAAGATCGCCCCGATCTTCTACAACACCATGGAAGACGCCGGCGCCCTGCCGATCGAATTCGACGTGTCGGAGCTGGAAATGGGCGACGTCATCGACGTCTATCCCAAGGCCGGCAAGGTCACCCGCCATGGCAGTGACGAGGTGCTCGCCACCTTCGAACTCAAGACCCCCGTGCTGCTGGACGAAGTCCGCGCCGGTGGCCGTATCCCGCTGATCGTCGGCCGTGGCCTGACCGAGAAGGCGCGTGCCGAACTGGGCATGGGTCCGACCGACCTGTTCAACAAGCCGGACCAGCCGGCCGAGAGCAGCAAGGGCTACACCCTGGCGCAGAAGATGGTCGGCAAGGCCTGCGGCGTCGAGGGCGTGCGCCCCGGTACCTACTGCGAGCCGAAGATGACCACTGTCGGTTCCCAGGACACCACCGGTCCGATGACCCGCGACGAGCTGAAGGACCTGGCCTGCCTGGGCTTCTCCGCCGACCTGGTGATGCAGTCCTTCTGCCACACCGCGGCCTATCCCAAGCCCATCGACGTCAAGACCCACCACACCCTGCCGGACTTCATCCGCACCCGTGGCGGTGTCTCCCTGCGTCCGGGCGACGGCATCATCCACAGCTGGCTGAACCGCATGCTGCTGCCCGACACCGTCGGCACCGGTGGCGATTCCCACACCCGCTTCCCGATCGGCATCTCCTTCCCGGCAGGTTCCGGCCTGGTGGCCTTCGCCGCGGCCACCGGCGTCATGCCGCTGGACATGCCGGAATCGGTACTGGTGCGCTTCAAGGGCAAGATGCAGCCCGGGATCACCCTGCGTGACCTCGTGCATGCCATCCCCTACTACGCCATCCAGAAGGGCCTGCTGACCGTCGAGAAGAAGGGCAAGAAGAACATCTTCTCCGGCCGCATCCTCGAGATCGAAGGCCTGGAAGACCTGACCGTGGAGCAGGCGTTCGAGCTGTCCGATGCCTCCGCCGAGCGTTCCGCCGCCGGTTGCACCATCAAGCTGTCGCCCGAGTCCATCACCGAGTACCTGCAGTCCAACATCACCCTGCTGCGCTGGATGATCGAGGAAGGCTACGGTGATCCCCGCACCCTGGAGCGCCGTGCGCGCGCCATGGAAGCCTGGGTTGCCAATCCGGAACTGCTGGCTGCCGATGCCGACGCCGAATACAGTGAAGTCATCGAGATCGACCTGGCCGAGGTCAACGAGCCGGTGCTGTGCGCCCCGAACGATCCCGACGACGCCCGCCTGCTGTCCCAGGTGGCCGGCGACAAGATCGACGAGGTGTTCATCGGTTCCTGCATGACCAACATCGGTCACTTCCGCGCCGCCGGCAAGCTGCTGGACAAGGTCAAGGGTTCGATCCCGACCCGCCTGTGGCTGTCGCCGCCGACCAAGATGGACCAGCACCAGCTGACCGAGGAAGGCTACTACGGCATCTACGGCAAGGCCGGCGCGCGCATGGAAATGCCGGGCTGCTCGCTGTGCATGGGCAACCAGGCCCGCGTGGCCGCCAACGCCACCGTGGTGTCCACCTCCACCCGTAACTTCCCCAACCGCCTGGGCGACGGTGCCAACGTCTACCTGGCGTCGGCGGAACTGGCCGCAGTGGCCTCGATCCTGGGCAAGCTGCCCACTGTCGAGGAATACATGGAATACGCGAAGAGCATCGACAGCATGGCCGCGGACGTCTACCGCTACCTGAGCTTCGACCAGATCGCCGAATTCCGTGAAAGCGCCGAGAAAGCCCGTATCGCTGCCGTCGAAGTCTGACGCCAGCGTTCGGTACTGAAAAACCGCCCCTCTTGGCGGTTTTTTTATGTCCGCTCGCAGTAGTGTGGACAAGGCGCAGCTCGTCCACGTGGAAAGCCGGGCGGGGGCCCATTGATAGCGGTCCGTGGAAAAGGCTGCGCCGTTTTCCACGCTACGAGGACTTCATCCCAGGCACGTGCCTTAAGCAGCACTTAACCCGGACGCTCTAGGCTCTGGGCTCCCTTATGCCGAGGTCTGCCCATGAAACGTCTTGCGGTCGTCATCCTGTCGGTCTCCCTGCTCGGCCTCAGCCAGGTAAGCCTGGCGGCGGGTTGCATCAAGGGCGCTGTAGTCGGCGGAATGGCCGGGCATGTCGCCGGTCACCATGCCATCGCCGGTGCCGTTGCTGGTTGCGCCATCGGCCACCACCTGGCGGCGAAGGCCAAGGAAGACCCGCAGCACCCTCATGGCTGATCGGCCGGCCGCCATCACGACAGACTGCGGGAGAATCATCCCGATGCCGCGTCCCCTGCTTGCGCTGCTGTTGTCGCTGGGTCTCTGGAATGCCGGTGCCCTGGCCGCGGAGCCGACCGCCACGCGCTCCCTGGCCGCGGCCTATGGCGCACGCCTGAAGATCGGCGCGGCGGTCGAGCCCGAGCAACTCGCGGCTGCCGACGGGACGCTGCTGGCCCGGCAATTCAGCAGTCTGGTGGCGGAAAATGCCATGAAGCCCCTGCGCATTCATCCCCAGGAAGACCGCTATGTCTTCGGACCGGCCGATGCCCTCGTCGCCTTCGCCGAACAGCACGGCCTGGCAGTGCGCGGTCATACCTTGCTCTGGGGCAGCCACACCCCGGACTGGTTCTGGCAGGGTGCCGATGGCCAGCCGGCCACGCGCGACCAGGTGCTGCAGCGCCTGAAGCAACATATCGCCACGGTGGTCGGTCATTACCGCGGGCGGGTCTATGCCTGGGATGTGGTCAACGAGGCCATAGAGCCCAGTCAGTCCAGTTGCCTGCGTGACGATCGCTGGATGCAGGTGGTCGGTCCTGACTATCTCGCCGTGGCCTTTCGCGCCGCCCATGCCGCCGATCCCCAGGCGCGACTGTTCATCAACGACTTCAACACCCAGGAACCGGCCAAGCGCGACTGCCTGGCGCGGGTGGTGAAGGGCCTGCTGGCCGAGGGCGTGCCGGTGCAGGGCATCGGCCACCAGACCCATATCAGTATCTACTGGCCATCCCTGGCAGCCATCGACCAGTCGCTCACCACCTTCGCCCGCCTCGGACTGGAAAACCAGATCACCGAGCTGGACATGAGTCTCTACCAGCATCGCGACTACCAGCCGCTGCAGCCACTGGCGCAGCGCCTGAACCTGCAGGCCGAGCGCTATCGCGACCTCATGGCCCTGGTGCTGACCCATCCCGAGGTCACCGCGGTGACCTGGTGGGGCGTCGCCGATAAGCACAGCTGGCTGAACCACCAGCCCGGGGCGCCCGGGGACGACCAGCCGCTGCTGTTCGATCGCCAGCAGCGGCCAAAGCCGGCCTATTGGGCGGTGCTGCATCTGCGACCACATGAGTAAGTACGCCTCGCCAACGGCTCCAACGCAACCTCTTCATTCTTGCCGAGGCCTAGCCTTGTCGCGGCTGGTACCTGGATCGCGCGGCCTTGGGCCGCGCCTACAGTCATACCTGAGGCGGTAGGAGCGGCCCAAGGCCGCGATATCGATGGCCCGCTGACGCTGCCGGTGATGGGTGGCGTCCACGGCACTCTGGTGGCCGAGAGGGAGAGCCGGAGAACTGATACGGATCAGCCTGGTCAATTGTTACAGGACATTACTTCGCACCCACGAGAGGTCGCCACCATGAAGCTCCTGCCTACCCTTGCCCTGTCTGTTCTGCTGCTCGGCGCCAGCCAAGCCACCTTCGCCGCCGGTTGCGTCAAGGGCGCCGTGGTCGGCGGCGCCGCGGGCCATGTTGCCGGTGGTCACGGCGTTGCCGGTGCCGCGGCTGGCTGCGCCATCGGTCACCACGAGGCCAACAAGAAGGCCAAGGAAGAACAGCAGGCCGCGCCCAAGCAATAGTCCCAAGGCCCCGCCCGCACCGGCGGTCGGGGCCGATTTAACGCTTTCTTTACGCCCTGCCACCACTCCCCGCCTCGCTTCTTTACGCCCCTCCTCCCGACAATTTCTCCACGCGGCAACGGCCGTCTCTGGAGAACTCGTGATGACCCCCTGGAATCTTCTGGCCCTGCTCCTGGCACTGGGTCTGTTCGTCTATCTGCTGGCGGCGCTGCTACGCGCCGGCCGGTCCTAGGGAGGCGGCATGGACAGCCAAGCCGCGTTCCTGATCCTGGCCTTTCTGGCCCTGACCTTTCTTCCCGCGCCCTTCCTGGGGCGCTACTTCTACCGCGCGCTGGAAGGCGAGCGGACCTGGCTGACCTTTGTCGGCGGGCCCCTGGAGCGGCTGACCCTCAGGGTGGTGGGCACCGATGGCCGCGGCCAGGACTGGCGCACCTATGCCATCGCCCTGGTGCTGTTCAATGGACTGGGCATCGGGCTGCTGTTCGCCATCCTCGTGCTGCAGGGCAGTCTGCCGTTGAACCCGCAGCATCTGCCCGGGCTGGAATGGACCCTGGCGCTGAACACCGCCATCAGCTTCGTCACCAACACCAACTGGCAGGCCTACAGCGGCGAAGCCTCGCTGAGCTATTTCAGCCAGATGGTCGGCCTGGGCGTGCAGAACTTCGTCAGCGCCGCAGTGGGCGTCGCCGTGCTCGCCGCCCTGGCCCGCGGCATCACCCGCCGCAGCGCCCAGGAGATCGGCAACTTCTGGGTCGACCTGTTCCGCGCCACCTTCTATGTGCTGCTGCCCCTGTGCGTGCCCCTGGCACTGCTGCTGATCTGGCAGGGCGTGCCCCAGACCTTCGCGAGCTATGTCGACGCCACCACCCTGCAGGGCGCGACCCAGACCCTGCCGCTGGGCCCGGCCGCCAGTCAGATCGCCATCAAGCAGCTGGGTACCAACGGGGGCGGCTTCTTTGGCGTCAACTCCGCGCATCCCTTCGAGAACCCCACGGCGCTGAGCGATCTGCTGGAGCTGTCGGCCATCCTCATGATTCCGGCGGCCCTGGTGTTCAGCTTCGGTCACTACGTCAAGGATCGGCGGCAGAGCTGGGCGATCTTCGCCGCCATGTTCGGCCTGCTGGTGGTGGGAGGCACTGTCGCTATCGTTGCCCAGAACCACGCCAACCCCGCCTTGGCCGGCCTGGCGATCACCCAGGGGGCGTCCCTGGAAGGCCTGGAGACCCGCTTCGGCGGTACTGCGTCTGCCCTCTGGGCGACGGTCACCACGGCCGCCTCGAACGGTTCGGTAAATTCCATGCATGACAGCCTAGCGCCGCTGACTGGCCTGATCGCGCTGTTCAACATGATGCTTGGCGAGGTGATCTTCGGCGGCGTCGGCGCCGGTCTCTACGGCATGCTGCTCAATGTGCTGATCGCCGTCTTCATCGCCGGCCTGATGGTGGGCCGCACCCCGGAATACCTGGGCAAGAAGCTGGAAGCTCCCGAGGTGCGGCTGCTGGTGGCGACCCTGCTGGTGATGCCGCTGGGTGTCCTGGTGCTGGGCGCCATCGCCGCCAGCGTCCCGGCCGGCGTCGCCGGGATCGCCGCCACGGGCCCCCATGGCTTCAGCCAGCTGCTCTACGCCTATACCTCGGCCACGGCCAACAACGGCTCGGCCTTTGGCGGCTTCAGCGCCAATACGCCCTTCCACAACCTGATGCTGAGCCTGGCCCTGCTGATCGGTCGCTTCGGCTACATCCTGCCGGTCCTGGCCATCGCCGGCAGCCTGGCGGCCAAGCGTCCCGTGCCGCTCGGGCCCAACAGCTTCCCCACCCACGGCCCGCTGTTCGTCACCCTGCTGGTGATCACCCTGCTGCTGGTGGGTGGCCTGACCTTCCTGCCGACGCTCGCCCTGGGGCCGATCGCCGATCATCTGCAACTGTTCGGAGTCCGCTGAAATGGATGCCCAGACCCACACCCTGCCCACTCCTACCCCTGGCACCCTGTGGCGCCAGGCGCTGCGGCAGGCCTTCGTCAAGCTCGACCCGCGCCAGCAGATCCGCTCGCCGGTGATGTTCGTGGTGGAGATCACCGCGCTGTTCTCCACCCTGCTGTGCCTGGCGCCCAACAATGGCGTGAGCACCGGGGTGGCGGTGCAGATCACCCTCTGGCTGTGGTTCACCCTGCTGTTCGCCAACTTCGCCGAAGCCCTCGCCGAGGGACGCGGCAAGGCTCGCGCCGACAGCCTCAAGGGCATCGGCCAGAACCTCGCCGCGCGCCTGGAGGAAAACGGCGAGCACCGCATGGTGCCGGCCAGCTCCCTGCGCAAGGGCCAGATCGTGCGGGTGGAAGCCGGCGAGCTGATCCCCGGTGACGGCGAGATCATCGAAGGCGTGGCCGCGGTCAACGAGGCGGCCATCACCGGGGAATCGGCCCCGGTGATCCGCGAATCCGGCGGCGATCGCTCGGCCGTCACCGGCAACACCCGGGTGGTGTCGGACTGGATCCGGGTGCGCATCACCGCCAACCCCGGCGAATCGACCCTGGACCGCATGATCGCCCTGGTGGAAGGCGCCAAGCGCCAGAAGACCCCCAACGAGGTCGCCCTGGACATCCTGCTGATCGGCCTGACGCTGATCTTCCTGCTGGTGGTGGTGACCCTGCAGCCCTTCGCCGCCCTGGCCGGTGGCGAGCTGCCGCTGCTGTTCCTGGTGGCGCTGCTGGTAACGCTGATCCCCACCACCATCGGCGGCCTGCTCTCGGCCATCGGCATCGCCGGCATGGATCGCCTGGTGCGGCTGAACGTGATCGCCACCTCGGGGCGCGCCGTGGAGGCCGCCGGTGACGTCCATACCCTGCTGCTGGACAAGACCGGCACCATCACCTTCGGCAATCGCCGCTGCAGCGCCCTGTACGCGGCCCAGGGCATCACCCCCAAGGCCCTGGCCGAGGGCGCCCTCTATGCCTCCCTCGCCGACGAAACCCCGGAAGGTCGCTCGGTGGTGGAATACCTGCGCAACCTGCACCCGCTGGAAGAGCCGCCGCGCGCCCAGGTCACGCCCATCCCCTTCAGCGCCGAGACGCGCCTGTCGGGCATCGACTGGCAGGGCCGCGCGTATCGCAAGGGGGCGGTGGATGCCGTGCTGATGTTTCTCGGCCAGACCCGTGCCGACCTGCCGGAGGTACTGGCCCGGGAGATCGAGACCATCGCCAAGAGCGGCGGCACCCCGCTGCTGGTGTGCGGCGAAGGCCGGCTGCTGGGCGCCATCCACCTCAAGGACGTGGTCAAGCCGGGCATCCGCGAGCGCTTCGCGGAGTTGCGCACCCTGGGCATCCGCACCGTGATGGTGACCGGCGACAACCCCCTGACCGCCACCGCCATCGCCGCCGAGGCCGGGGTGGACGACGTCATCGCCGAAGCCACCCCGGAAAAGAAGCTGGAGCGCATCCGCAGTGAACAGGCCGAGGGCAAGCTGGTGGCCATGTGCGGCGACGGCGCCAACGACGCCCCGGCCCTGGCCCAGGCCGATGTGGGCATGGCGATGAACGACGGCACCCAGGCCGCCCGCGAGGCCGCCAACCTGGTGGATCTGGATTCGGACCCCACCAAGCTGCTCGACGTGGTGCAGGTGGGCAAGGAACTGCTGGTGACCCGCGGCGCCCTGACCACCTTCTCGGTAGCCAACGACGTGGCCAAGTACTTCGCCATCCTGCCCGCGCTGTTCGCCGGCATCTATCCGCAGCTCAACACGCTCAACGTGATGCACCTGGCCAGTCCGCAGAGCGCCATCCTCTCGGCCATCGTGTTCAACGCCCTGATCATCGTCGCGCTGATTCCCCTGGCGCTGCGCGGGGTGCGGGTCAAGGCCGCCAGCGCCGCCGCCCTGTTGCGCCGCAACCTGCTGATCTATGGCCTGGGCGGCATCGTCGTGCCCTTCGTCGGCATCAAAGCTATCGACCTGGCGCTCGGCGCCCTGGGTCTGGTCTGAGGAGACCGCCATGCTCATGCAATTGCGTTCCGCCGTATTGATGCTCCTGCTGCTCAGCGCCCTGACCGGGGGCGCCTACCCGCTGCTGGTGACGGTGCTCGGCCAGGTGCTGTTCGCCGACCAGGCCGGCGGCAGCCTGCTGCAGCGCGCAGACGGCAGCGTCCTCGGCTCACGCCTGATCGCGCAGAAATTCACCGGCCCCGAGTGGTTCCAGCCGCGCCCCTCAGCGGGCGACTACGCCACCGTCTCCAGCAGCGCCAGCAACCTGGCCCAGTCGGCACCGGGGCTGCGCGAGCGGATCGAGAAGGCGCTGCCCGAGGTCCAGGTGGCCGGCCAGGGCCCGGTGCCCCAGGAACTGGTGACCACCTCCGCCAGCGGCCTCGACCCGGACCTCACCCCGGCCGGCGCCCGCTATCAGATCGCCCGCGTCGCCGCCGCGCGAGGTCTCCCACCGGAGTGCCTGGACGCCCTGGTGAGCGAACAGACGCGCACCTCGCGCTTCGGTCCGGCAACGGTTAATGTCCTGCTCCTCAACCTGGCCCTGGCAGACCTGAGCAAATGACCGACAGCACCGGGCGTGCCGAAGCGCTGCTCGCCGAACACCGCGAAGGCCGTGGCCGCCTCAAGGTCTTCCTGGGAGCGGCGCCTGGCGTAGGCAAGACCTACGCCATGCTGCAGGCGGCCCAGACCGCCCTGCGCCAGGGCCGCCGGGTGCGCGCCGGGATCGTCGAGACCCATGGGCGGCGGGAGACCGCTGCCCTCCTCGCCGGCTTGCCGCAGCAGCCGTTGCGGCGGGTCGAGCATCGCGGCCTCAAGCTCAGCGAACTGGATCTGGAAGGCCTGCTGGCCGATCCGCCGGAACTGGTGCTGGTCGACGAGCTGGCCCACAGCAACGCCCCCGGCAGTCGCCATGCCAAGCGCTGGCAGGATGTCGAAGACCTGCTTGCCGCCGGCCTCAACGTCTACACCACGGTCAATGTTCAGCACCTGGAAAGCCTCAACGACGAGGTGCGCGACATCACCGGCGTCCAGGTCCGCGAGACGGTGCCCGACCAGGTGCTGCTCGATGCCGATGACCTGGTGCTCATCGACCTGCCGCCGCGAGAACTGCTGGAGCGCCTGCGCGAGGGCAAGGTCTATGTGCCTGAGCAGGCCCGCGCGGCCATCGACGCCTTTTTCAGCCAGACCAACCTGACCGCCCTGCGCGAACTGGCCATGCGCACCGCCGCGGCCCAGGTGGACTCGGCGCTCGCCCTGAGATACCGCCAGCAGGGCCAGGCCGCGCCACCGCTGCTGGGGCGTCTCATCGTCGGCGCCGGCACCGCGCCTTTGGCGGAGCGCCTGGTGCGCCATGCCAGCCGCCTCGCCGACCAGCGCCACCTGCCCTGGACCCTGGTCCACGTCGACACCGGCCAGCCGCTGGACGACACCGCCCGCGCTAACCTCCAGGCCAGTCAACGCCTGGCCGAACGCCTGGGGGGCGAGGTGCTGACCCTGAGAGACAGCGATCCGGCCCGCGCCCTGGTCCGCCATGCCCGCGACCAGCGCGCCAGCGTGCTGCTGATCGGTCGCGGCCGCCCGCGTGGCTTCAGCCTGCGGCGCCGCCTGGCCAGTCGCCTGCTGCGCCTGGCCCAGGGGCTGGAGATCGCCATCCTCGATCTGGATCGCGACGCGCCGCCCGCCGCCCGGCCACGCCGGGCGCTCAGGCCCGGTCCCTATGGCGCCGCCGTCCTGGCCACCGCCGTGGCCGCGGTCATCGCCGAGGGCCTGTCCGGGCTGCTGGAACTGCCCAATATCTCGCTGATCTTTCTTGCCGCCGTCCTGCTGGTGGCGGTGCGCAGCAGCCGCGGTCCGGCGCTGTTCTGCGCCCTGCTGGGCTTTCTCGCCTACGATTTCCTGTTCATCCCGCCGGCCTTCTCGCTGACCATCAACCGCGAGCAGGATGTCCTCACCCTGGCCTTCTTCCTGCTGATGGCCCTGCTCACCGGTGACCTGGCCGCCCGCCAGCGGCGCCAGCTGCAGGCACTGCGCCGCACCCAGCGCGAGACCCTGGCGCTGCTGGACTTCACCCGCCAGCTGAGCGCCGCCAGCGATCGCCAGGCGGTGGTCAGCGTCACCCTCAAGCAATTAGGGGATGCGACGCGCCACATCTGCCTGCTGCTGCCGGAAAAGGCGGGGCAACTGGTGACCCAACCGGGCGACCTGCTCTTGGCCGACCACGAACGCATCGCCGCCGAATGGGCCTGGAAGCAGGAAAAGCCGGCCGGCTGCGGCACCGACACCCTGCCCTCCGGTGGCTGGTGGTGGTGGCCGCTGCTCGGCGAGAGCGGCAGCCTGGCCGTGCTCGGCGTACGGCGCGACGATGCCCAGCCCCTGGACCACGCCGAGCGGCGCCAGCTGGCCAGCCTGGCGCAGCCGCTGGCCCAGGCCCTGGCGCGAGTGCGCCTCAGCGAGGATCTCGAAGCCGCGCGCCTGCATGGCGAGACCGAACAGCTGCGCAGCGCCCTGCTCGCCTCGGTGTCCCATGACCTGCGCACGCCGCTGACGGTGATGCGCGGCTCCATCGATGCCCTGGCGACCCTGGGCGAAGCCATTCCCGCCAGCGATCGCCAGGAGTTGCTGGAGGCCACCCGCCAGGAGGCCGAACGCCTCGATCGCTATATCCAGAATCTGCTCGACATGACCCGCCTCGGCCACGGCAGCCTGCAGCTGGCACGGGACTGGGTCGACCCCGGCGACATCCTCGCCAGCGCCCTGCAGCGCCTGCAGCCGCTGCTGAGCGGCTTGCAGGTAGCCACCCGGATCGAGCCGGGCCTGCCACTGCTCTGGGTTCATCCGGCGCTGATCGAACAGGCGCTGGTCAATGTGCTGGAGAACGCCATCCGCTTCTCCGCACCCGGCGGCCGGCTGGAAATCAGCGTGCTGCGCCAGGGCAATGAACTGCAGCTGGCCGTGGCCGACGAAGGCCCGGGCATTCCGCCCGAGGATCGCACGCGGATCTTCGACATGTTCTATACCGCCGCCCGCGGCGACCGGGGTGGGCAGGGAACCGGTCTGGGGCTGGCGATCTGCCAGGGCATGGTCGGCGCCCATGGCGGACGGGTCAGCGTGGAAGACGGCCTCGACGGTCGGGGCACCACGCTGCGCATGCATCTGCCACTGCCCGCTCCTCCGGCCGAATAAGGCCAGGCGACCCGGCAATCACAGCGGCTATGATGACGCCTTCTCGTGTGGAACCCGCTCAGATGCCCGCTCACGTCCTCGTCATCGACGACGAACCCCAGATCCGCAAATTCCTGCGCATCAGCCTCGCGGCCCAGGGCTACCAGGTCAGCGAAGCCGCCACCGGCACCGAAGGCCTGGCCCAGGCGGCGCTGAGCCAGCCGGACCTGGTCATCCTCGACCTGGGCCTCCCCGATCGCGATGGCCAGGAGGTGCTGGTCGACCTGCGCGAATGGTCCGCGGTGCCGGTGCTGGTGCTGTCGGTGCGGGCGGACGAGCGCGAGAAGGTCCGCGTCCTGGATGCCGGCGCCAACGACTACGTGACCAAGCCCTTCGGTATCCAGGAATTCCTGGCCCGCAGTCGCGCCCTGCTGCGGCAGACCCCGACCACGGCGACCCAGCAGGTCGCGGCGCTGGAGGTTGGCGATCTGAAAGTGGATTTCGCCTATCGACGGGTCGTTCTGGGCGGCAGCGAAGTGGCCCTGACGCGCAAAGAGTACGCCGTGCTGGCCGCCCTCGCCCACCATCCGGGACGGGTGGTGACCCAGCGGCAATTGCTGATCGATATCTGGGGCCCGACCCATGCGCAGGACAGTCATTATCTACGCATCGTGATTGGCCATCTGCGGCAGAAGTTGGCGGATGATCCGCTGGCGCCGCGCTATATCGTCACGGAACCCGGCGTGGGTTATCGCCTGCGTGTCGAAGGTTAGCCGTCCTGGACTGAATGCCGCTCGCCCAGTGCGGAAATAAGCCACCTTCCCCATCATTACCCCGTCCTTCACGGTCCGCATAAGGCGGCTCGCTTTGGCCTTCCTTGTAAACGCGCGGGGAATTAAAAGATATGATGAATACAGTGGTAGCCGCAGTTAGAGCTACGCCAGGAAAACCATTGCCCTTGGTATGGGCTTGAAGGTGGCGGGATTACGGGACGCGCCTAGATTGCAGCGGCGGGAAAAGGATTCCGGTCGATAGGCCTGCCTTGCGCAGCTAACGACCGAAATCCAGGCAAGACGTTACTGCAGCCAGCCTTCCACGGTATCGGCGCCGTGTTCGGCTTTCCAGGCTTTGAGCAACTTGTGGTTGCCGCCCTTGGTTTCGATGATTTCGCCAGTCTTGGGATGCTGATAACGCTTGGTGCTGCGCGGACGACGCTTGCCAGCCGGCTTCTCCGGATGCGGCGTCTGCGCCTTGTGCTTGGGGGCAGCGTTGGGATCCAGAATGCCAATGATATCACCCAGGTTCATGTGATATTCATCCATCAGCGCCTGGAGCTTACTTTCGAATTCGATTTCTTTCTGCAGGGAACTGTCTTGCTTGAGATCTTCGAGCAGTTGCAGTTGGGCGCGAAGTTGCTCTTCGGCAGCACGGAATTCGGCGAGACGGGACATGGGCACTCCTGGCAACAATCTGAAAAAGGCTAATGGAAATTTCGCCCGCGAGCGAAAGTTGCAGGCGAAGATAAAGGATTGATGCCGCGGATGCCAGTGACACGTAATCCTTTTAAAAAATAGCGGCCACTTCTTGCGACGGCAAGTTTGAATATTAAGAAAACCTTAAGCCAAGCCGGAGAATTGGCGCCAACAAGGTCTTGTTAGGCATCTTCGCAAGTAGTCTGGGAGTAACCGAATCCTCTCGAAGAAAGGCCGCCGAATACGAGCCTTCAATTCAACTGCATAATCATGCAGAAGTTGGCTGAACTCTGTGGCTCAGACTTCGCGAAGCGCTCTGGCATGCACCTCAGGCCGATGCGTCCAGATCCGGTTGCGCCTCGGGTACGGGCTGCCAGTTGAACGTCCGCGCTATTACCCGTCGGTATTCGGTGTCTATGGCCACCGGCGTCCGGCGGATATAGTCCCGCGCGTGCGCCTGCCGCTCATGGTCGAGTTTGCGCAGGTAATCGAGTGCCTGTTCCACCGTCGGCATGCGCTGATTGAGGCCGCCGCTGCGCGGCGGCAGGGCGGTCCAGACCACGGCGTCGACACCCTGCTCCGCCGCCCAGGCGGCGATGCGCTGCTGGAATGACGATTGCGGACCGCGCGGCCAGCTGCCGATGCACTCGGGTTGCTCCCTCGGCACCCCCTCGCGCGCGCGCAGGGCTTCACGCGCCTCGTCCAGGGTCTCGACCGCCAGAGAGGCCCAGAGCACCTGGACCTCGGCCACGCCCTCGCAGATGACCGTAGCCAACTCGCCGCTGTCGCCCTCCCGGGCGAATTCGATGGGCAACCAGGGTCCATCGGCGAACCAATCCGAGGCGACCGGCAATTCCGCCGCCTTCCAGATCAACGAACCCCAACCCAGACAGGCGATCTTCATGGCCACTCCCGCGCATCGATGATAGCCATTGGAGGCTAGCGAAGCGTTGGGGTTTCCCGCCGGCAAGACGTGGCGACAAAAGTGCAGGACGAAAAAAGCGGCCTCAAGGGCCGCTTTTTTCGTTACCCGCGAGGCAGAGCTCGCGAGCGGTATGTGGCGCAGCGGACGGGACTCGAACCCGCGACCCCCGGCGTGACAGGCCGGTATT
>NZ_WHOV01000108.1:0-41700 GCF_009765395.1 Pseudomonas sp. BAV 4579
CCAGCGTAGAGAATCCGCTAGTTACGTGAATCAGCCACCCTCCAAACCTACAACTTTTCCCAGTTATCGCCCTGCCACCCGCCCGCTAGCCTGACCCCGTTCCCATCGCGACGAGGAAGGCATCCATGCAGGTTCAAGAAGGCTACGCCGATTTCCACGGCCACCAGACCTGGTACCGGGTCACCGGTGAGCTGGCCAGCGGGCGATTACCGCTGGTGGTGGCCCACGGCGGTCCCGGTTGCACCCATGACTATGTCGACAGCTTCAAGGACCTGGCCGAGCATGGCTGGCCGGTGGTGCATTACGACCAGCTGGGCAATGGCCGTTCCACCCACCTGCGCGGCATCGATCCGGGGTTCTGGACGGTGGAGCTGTTTCTCGACGAGCTGAACAACCTGCTGCGCCACCTGGGTATCCGCCAGTACGCGCTGCTCGGCCAATCCTGGGGCGGAATGCTGGCTGCCGAGCACGGGGTGCGTCAGCCGGCAGGACTGCGGGGACTGATCATCGCCAATTCGCCGGCGTCTATGGCGCTCTGGCGCGCGGCTGCGACGGGGCTGCGGGCCGAATTGCCGCCCGCGGTGCAGGCTACCCTGGAGCGCCACGAGGCCGCCGGTACCACCGACTCACCGGAGTACCGCGCCGCCAGCCAGGTCTTCTATGACCGTCATGTCTGCCGGGTGCAGCCGCTGCCGGCCGAGGTGGCGCGGACCTTCGCCGCCATCGACGCCGATCCCACCGTCTATCACGCCATGAACGGCCCCACCGAGTTCCATGTGATCGGCAGTCTGCGGGACTGGAGCGTGATCGAGCGGCTGGCGCGGATCCAGGTGCCGACGCTACTGATCTCCGGGCGTCACGACGAGGCCACGCCGGCCTGCGTGGAACCCTTTGATCGACTCATCCCGGACGTGCGCTGGCGCATCTTCGAGCATTCCAGCCACATGCCCCACGTGGAAGAACGCGAGGCCTGCATGGCCACGGTGGCGATCTTTCTCGCCAAGGTGGAAGGCCGCTAGGCCTCGGCGTCGAGGGCCGCGGCGATCTCGTCGATGCGGGTCTGGCGGTCGTCGGCCTGCAGGCGCGGACGCGGATTGAGCGCCGACCATTCCGGGTGGGCCCGGGCCACCTGCACGGCGGCGGGCAGCTTGCCTTCGCGCCAGCGCTGCTCGTCAGGCGCGGCCACCTCGATGGCACCCTGGGCGGCGTGGCCGCGGATTTCCAGCGCCGCCAGCAGCTGACGCTGCCGCAGCGCCAGCAGGCGCAGCACGGCATCGTCGATGGACAGTTCCCGCCCGCCGCGCAGCTTGCCGAACACCCGCCGGCCATAGTGGCCGCCGGTCTGCGCCAGGCCACCGGCCAGGGCGCCCAGCACCGTGGCGGCGCCCAGGGTCAGGCCACCGGCGAGCAGGTCGAGGCCGACCCCGGCCGCCGCGCCGGCCGCCACCCCGCCGCCCAGGCGGATGCCCAGCAGGCGCAGGGTTTCCGGATTGAACAGGTCATCGCCCCAGCGGCCGTCCAGCAGCGGCAGGTCGCTGGCATGGGCATCGCCCGGGCGAAAGCCGAACAGCTGCAAGAGTTCTTCCACACAGCGTTGCTCACGGGTGCGCAGGGCGTCGCGCAAGTCGGCGGTCGCGGTGCTGACCTCGGCTTCGCCCGGCGCCACGCTGCGCCGGGCGGCGGCGGCGTCCACCAGCAATTCGGCGATAAGCCGCACGCCTTGCTGATGGCGCCGGCGGGCCTGCTCGGCATGGTCGGCGATCAGCCGTTGCAGCGCCGGGCGGCCGCTTTCCAGCAGGGTCGCCAGGCTTTCGTAGAGACGCGCCTCGCCATCTGCCGGCGGGGCGACACTGTCGAAGCGCACCAGGGCGTGCAGGCCGAGACGGGCCAGGATGGCGCGCCAGTCGTCGGCGCGGTGACCGTCGGCGGCGACGAAATTGAGCACCGGCACCAGCGGCCGCCCGCATCCGGCCAGCACCGCCAGTTCGTCGCGGTACTTGGCCAGCACCGGTTCGCGGGCGTCGATCACATAGAGCCCGGCATCGGAGGCGCGCAGCTGGCGGATCACCTTGGCCTCCTGCTCGAATCTCTGGCGGGCTTCCACGCTGTCGAGAAAGCGATCGAGCAGGGTGGCGGCGTCCAGGCGTTCGCCGGGTCTTTCCAGTTGCTCCAGGTAGTCGCGCAGGGCGATGGCGTCTTCCAGGCCGGGGGTATCGTAGAGCTCCAGCAGGGCTTCGCCGTCCACCGACAATCGGGCACCCTCGACATGGCGGGTGGTGCTGGGACGATGGGAGACCTCGCCGAAGTCGACGTCGCGGGTCAGGGTGCGCAGCAGTGAGGTCTTGCCGACATTGGTGTGACCGACCAGCGCCAGGCGCAGGGGGCCGCTCATGGATTCGTCTCCAGCCAGGCTAGTTCTTCGAGATCGCCGGCGCAGTGTGCCAGACGCAGGGCGTCCAGCGCCTGCCGCCAGTTGTCCAGGCGGACCGGATCGAGCTTGCTGCCCAGGGGCGCGGGCAGCAGCCAGACGCGGGTCGTCGTGGCGCAGCGCGACAATTCTGCCAACAGGGTCAGGGTACCGCGATCCGGGGACCGGCGCGGATCGCAGGCGATCAGCAGGCGGCGCGCCGGATAGCGGGTCAGCTGTTCGAGCAGATGGCGCCGGCCCTGGCCATCGTCGAGGATGCCGGCATCGCGCACGCCCTCGGGCAGCGGCGGCGGCCAGGTATGGTCGGTGACTTCGATGCCCACCAGCAGCGCCTCGTCGCCGGTGCGGGCGAGACCGCCGGCGTCCTGCGGGGGCAGGTGGGCGGGGGCGGCGTCGTTCACGCCCAGGCGTTCGCTGGTGGGCAGCAGGCGTTCGCGCAATTGCAGATAGCCCGGGCGCTCGACGTCCAGCCGCAGCCGTTGGCGACCGCGGCGCCAGCGCCACAGGCAGAGCAGGGTCAGCAGCAGCCGTGGCAGCAGGCCATAGACCAGTACCACGCCCAGCAGCCAGCCGGCCCAGGCCTGACGTGCCGTGGCCAGGGGGCTGGCGGCATCGCCACTGGCGGCGATGCTGGCCGGATCGGGCAGCGGAAAACCCAGCAGCTGGGGCAGGGCGCCGAGCACCTGGGTCAGCAGCACGAAGGTGTCGCTGCCAAGCAGGGTGGTCTCCCAGACGAACAGATAGCTGCGCCCGGAGAGCAGCGCCAGCAGGGTGGCCAGGGCGCTGCCGAGGATCAGCAGCCAGAGACCGTGCACCAGCCCGCCCAACGCCCAGGGCAGCAGACGGGCGCGGCCGAGCAGCCCGACCAGCGCGGGCCCCAGGTGCAGGGCGCGGGCATCGCGCGCCAGGCGACCGGAGAGCCACAGCCAGAGGCGCGCCAGCGGCGAGGCCAGCTGGCGGCCGCCGCCCAGCAGGCCGAGGGTCCAGACCAGCAGGCTGAGCAGGTTGAGCCCGAGCAGACTGCCCAGCGCCCAGAACACATTGACCGGGCGGCTGCCGTCACCCAGGGCTCCGGCGGCCAGCCCCGCGCCGCAGAACAGCGCGACGATGCCCAGCAGCCAGGCGGCCAGCAGCGCACCCTGGCGCCAGCGGCGCTGCGCCGCCAGCAGGCCGTCACGCTGGCCGAGCAGGTGGGCGCGCGTCACCAGCCGCGACTCGAAGGGGCCACCGGCCGCACGCGCCTGGCGATTGGCCTCGGCGTTTTCCAGCGGGCCGCTGTCTTCCTCGGTCAGGCGCAGGGCTTCGGTGAGCCAGAGATCCTCGAAGGCGGGAGAGGGGAGTGCGGTCACGCGGCGGCGCCCTTGCGGCAAAGACGCCGAGCATAGTCCCTGGCGCCCTGGCTGTTAACGCCTCTGTTATGCTCTGTCACCATGAAAACCTCTCTTCCCCTGAGCCTGATCGTCGCCGTGGCCGACAACGGCGTCATCGGCATCGACAATCGTCTCCCCTGGCACCTGCCGGCGGAACTCAAATATTTCAAGGCCGTGACCCTCGGCAAGCCGCTGGTCATGGGTCGCAAGACCTGGGATTCCCTGGGCCGCCCGTTGCCGGGCCGGCTGAATCTGGTGGTCTCCCGTCAGACTGATCTGGTGGCCGAAGGTGCCGAGGTGCGGACCTCGCTGGCCGCTGCCGTGGCGCGGGCCGAGGCCTGGGCGCGGGAACGCGAGGCCAGCGAGATCATGCTGATCGGCGGCGCCCAGCTGTTCGCCGACGCCCTGCCGGTGGCCCAGCGGCTCTACCTGACCCGGGTCGCCCTGGCGCCGGCCGGGGATGTGTTCTTTCCCGATTGGCACGCGGCGGAGTGGGAGCTTGTCTCGCGCCAGGAACATGCGGCCGAGGACGACCGTCCGGCCTATGCCTGCGAGGTCTGGGAGCGTCGGGCCTAGGGGCGGTTGTCTGCAGCCTTCCCGGCTGGCTCCGGTCGTTGTTGCGATCTTAAGTAAAACCTAAGACGGGTATGGCATAAAGACGCTGAGGCAGGCTGCCTGGGCGGCCGTAGGGCACGACCATGAGGGCGATCGACAGCCAGACTTCGACGGCAATGGCAGGAACTCAGCCTGCCAATCCGAGCGTTACCGCCAGTCAGGGCGCATCCGCCAGTGACTCCACCGGCGCGGAGGGAATCCCAGCCGGCACCGATGTGGCGGTGGATCTGTCGCCCGCCGCCCAGCTCATAGCCGGATTGCTGCCGGGCCAGTCGAACGGTAACAGCGATCTCGATGGCTTCATGCAGATCCTCCAGCAGCAGATCCGCAGCCAGGGCACCGATGCCGCCGTGCTCGGCGAACTGCCCCAGGATGCCAGTGCCGACCGTGTGCAATTGGCCAAGCAGGCGGCCAATCACCTGCTGGTGAGCTATTACCATGACGACAGCCGCTATGCCGACGCCTCCACCCAGGATCCCTTCGCCAATCTGGACAGCGACAGCCTGACCCGGATCGCCAGCGACGATTCCGGCACCTTCACTTCGGCTGAGCGTCAGCTGGCCTATTTCGAAGGCGCGCAGCGCGGCACCGATGGCGCCAACGTGGCCTTTTCCGGGCTCTCCCCGCAGGTTCAGGGCGCCGCCGCCTGGAACTGGGCACCTGCCGCCACCGAGGATGCCGGCATCCTCGGGACCCTGAATCCGGGCGCGCCGGGCTGGCAGTCGGGTCAGTTGAACACCCAGCTCATCGATGGCCTGAGCGCTGGCGGGGTGGCGACTGCGGCGGCTCAGGAAACGGCCGCGTTGTCGGCGCCGACCTTTGGCGTCACCACCGGGGCGGACGGCGCACCCCAGTGGACGACGCAACCGGCGGACGGGCAGGACGCCGAAGCGAGCACCGCGCTGGATGGCAGCATCCTCACCCAGATGACCGGCACGACGGCGGCGCCTTCGCTGTCGCTCTATCGCCAGATCGCCGCCTTTGGTTGAGTGGCGCTGTTGGGCCAGGACCTGCTTGTAGGGCTTCGACGATGAAGCCGTCTCAGCCCAACCTACGCGGTCGGTAGGTTGGCGCTGAGCGCAGCGAAGCCCAACGCCAAGATGCTCTCAGATCGCCCGCAGCTTCTTCGCCGGCAGGTAGTCGCGGTGGACGCGCTCTTCCACCAGGTACAGCCAGCAAGGGCCTTCCACCTGGGGAAAGAGGCGCACTTCCTGGATGCTGCTGGGCTTGGGTTCGCCATTGCCGACCTGCACGGCCACCGTCTGGCCCAGGCGGAAGCGCGGGACCACGCCGGCGTCCACCACGCTCTGCTCGGCCTTGGTCGCCGGACGGCCCAGGTACTCGCCCAGGTCCACCGGACCGGAGGGGCCTTCGGCGACGGTGTCCACATGGAAGCTGTAGGCGGTGGCCAGGCCTTCGTCACCACCGTGGATCTCACCCTGCTTGATGCGCGACACGGCCTGGTCGAGGGCGGCGTCGAGCGTCAGTTCGTTGTTCGATTGCAGGGTGATGACGATGCGGCGTTCGAAGGGGTACTGGCTCATGGTTTCGACTTTTTCGGCAGATAAGGAAAAGAAGGGACATCTTGTGCCCCCTTTGGCCGGCCGCTGTCCAGCCGGGGGCGCCCGATCGGTGATCGCGTTTGCAACCCAAGGTGTCCAGCGGCCCGGCGGTCACCTGGGCCAGGGTGAAAAATGCCTACGCTAGACCAGGCTGCGTTGAGATCCGTGCCGAACGCTCATTTACTGCTCGTAAATTCCGCTTCCTCACCAATGTTCGCCTTGCCTGACCTTCGCGCGGCGACTTTTCGGACGAAGCCTAGTCATTGCGCCGCTTGAGCTGGTCTTTCAGCTGGGTCGGCACCTCGCGAATGATCAGCAGGTCCTGGCCTTCGTCGTATTCGATGCGCGAGCCCAGCAGGCGCGCCTCGAAGCTGATCGACAGCCCCTCGGCACGGCCGGTGAAGCGGCGGAATTGATTGAGGGTGCGCTTGTCCGCCGGGATCTCCGGGGCCAGGCCGTAATCCTTGTTGCGGATGTAGTCGTAGAAGGCACGCGGTGCCTGGTCATCCATCAACTCGGAGAGGGCGTCCAGGGCCATGGGCTCGCCGCGCTTGGCCTGGCTGCTGGCGTAGTCCACCAGGGTGTCGGTCTTTTCCTTGGCGGCCTCTTCCGGCAGGTCCTCGCTCTCCACGTAGTCGCTGAAGGCCTTGAGCAGGGTGCGGGTCTCGCCCTTGGCGTCGACGCCTTCCTGGCAGCCGATGAAGTCGCGGAAGTAATCCGAGACCTTCTTGCCGCCCTTGCCGCGAATGAAGGAGATGTACTGGCGCGACTGCTTGTTGTTGCGCCACTCCGAGAGGTTGATCCGCGCGGCCAGATGCAACTGGCCCAGGTCCAGGTGCTTGGCGGGAGCCACTTCCAGACTCTCGGTGACGGTCACCCCCTCGCTGTGGTGCAGCAGGGCGATGCTCAGGTAGTCGGTCATGCCCTGCTGGTACTGGGCGAACAGCACATGGCCGCCGGTGGAAAGGTTGCTGCTCTCCATCAGCCCCTTGAGGTGCTCCACCGCCTGGCGACTGAAGGCGACGAAGTCCTGCTCGCCCTCCAGGTAGGCATGCAGCCAGCCGCTCAAGGGATAGGCGCCGGATTCCTCGTGGAACAGGCCCCAGGCCTTGTTGGGCTTGGCGTTGTAGCTGTCGTTGAGATCGGCCAGCAGATTCTCGATGGCCTGGGAGTCGGCCAGTTCGGCATCCCGCGCGTGCAGGGTCGCGGGCTGGCCGTCGGGCTTCTTGTCGATCAGATGGACGATGGCGTGACGGATCGGCATGGCGGACTCGGTTAGCTGAGAGCCTGTTCAACGTCTCACGAGCTAGAGACAAACAAGGCGAAAATGGCTGAGGAAGCGGAGTTTACAGGTAGTAAATGAGCATTCCGAAGCCATTTTCAACGCCGTTTGGCCGACGCGCAGTAGACGTTGGATAGGCTCTGAGAAAGTCCGCCAGTCTAACGCTCCCGCGCCCTGGCGGGCAGGCCCTGGGCGCCGCGGGCTCAGCGCGCCGCCGTGGTCTCCTTTTCCTGCAGCGCGTTGCCCAGGTGGCGGGTCATGAAGACCGCGGCTTCTTCACGGCGATCCTCCAGCAGCAGATCGATCAGCTCCAGGTGCTCCTGGCAGCGGCGCTGGGCCTGCTCGCGATCCACCGACTTCTGGTATTCGATCAGGCGGCGCAGGCGATTGAGCCGGCGCAGTGCATCGAGGATGAAGGCATTGCCCGAGCAGCGGGCGATGGTCTCGTGCAGGCGGGTGTTGGCGTCGAAGATCTCCGCGGGCGAGGCCTCGAACACCCGGCCCGCGGCCAGCAGCGCCTGCTCGTCGCGGCAGCGCCGCAATTCCCCGGCATCCAGGCTGAAGCCGGCGTCGCGGATGCCGGCCGGCTCGATCAGCAGGCGGAAGGCATAGCTCTGGGCATAGGCGTCGGGCGAGGTGAGACCTTCGACGAAGCTCCAGCCGTAGCCCGGCAGGCGCTCGGCCCAGCCTTCCTGGACGATGCGCCTGAGGATGTCGGCCAGTTGCCCACGGGTGACCTGGTAGCGGCGGATCAGCTCGTTTTCCGTGACCTTGAGCGGCAATTCGCCCTCGATCCGGTCGCGGGCGATGGTCAGGTACAGACGCTCGCTGGCGGACACCTCTTCGCGCGCCTGGGGCGTGGCGTCCAGGGCCGCGGCGGCCACGGCGAAGCCGCCTTCGGGATGCCGCGCCAGCAGGCTCTGGTCGGCCATCTGCTGCAGGGCGCTGCGCACCGGCGAGCGCGACACCCGCAGCCGCTCGGCCAGGGCGCGCTCGGGCAGCCGGGTGCCGACCGCCAGCTGGTGCGAGGCGATGTAGGTGAGGATGTCGGGAATCAGTTGGGAGGCGAGGGTGGTGCCCATGGCAGCGCTGGCGAGTCGATCGGAAAGATCCGGAATGCTAGCACGGGACCCGCCGGGCGCAGCCGGCGGGTCCCGCAGGCGAGCGCTCAGTCGCCGCTCGGACTGACGTCCATGTCCTTGAGCTTAACCAGCCGGCTGCCGTGCTTGCAGCGATAGCCCAGCCAGACGACGAGAAACAGCGGCAGGCTGATGTAGGTGGCGGCCAGGCCCAGCCAGTCGACGCCGTGCGGCCCGAACAGGGCGGCATAGTTCTGCCCCAGGGTGATCACCAGGCAGAGGGCGAAGGCCAGCAGCGGCCCGAAGGGAAACAGCTTGGCACGGTAGGGCAGGTCTTCCAGGCGGCGACCCTGGGCCAGGTAGCCCTGGCGGAAGCGATAGTGGGACACGGCGATGCCCAGCCAGGCGATGAAGCCGCACATGCCCGAGGTGTTGAGCAGCCAGCCATAGAGCGCCTTGTCGCCCACCAGGGAGGTGAAGAAGCACAGGGCGCCCACCGCGGTGGTGGCCAGCAGGGCGTTGCGCGGCACGCCATTGCGCGAGACGCGGGCGAACAGCCGCGGCGCCTTGCCCTGTTCGGCCAGGCTGTGCAGCATCCGCGTCGAGGCGTACATGCCCGAGGTGCCGGCGGAAAGCACCGCCGAGAGGATCACCGCGTTCATCAGGCTGGCGGCGAAGGCCAGGCCGGCGCGCTCGAACAGCAGGGTGAACGGCGAGACGGAGACGTCGGTGGCATCGTTCTGCAGCAGGCGCGGATCGGTATAGGGGATCAGCATGCCGATGACGAAGATCGCCAGCACATAGAACATCAGGATGCGCCAGAACACCTGGCGGATGGCGATGGGCACGTTCTTGCGCGGATTCTCCGATTCACCGGCGGCGATGCCGATCAGCTCGGTGCCCTGAAAGGAAAAGCCGGCGATCATGGCCACCCCGACCATGGCCTGCAGGCCGCCGACGAAGGGCGCCTCGCCCTGGGTGAACACGGACAGGCCCGGCGGCTCGATGCCGCTGAAGATGCCGAGGATGGCGGCCAGGCCCAGGCCGATGAAGACCACCACGGTGGCCACCTTGATCAGCGCGAACCAGAATTCGCTCTCGCCGAAGCCGCGCACGGACACCGCATTGAGCAGGAACATCAGCGCGAGGAACAGTGCGCTCCAGATCAGCCCGGGCACCCCGGGAAACCAGAAGCCCATCACCAGCTGGGCCGCCACCAGCTCGGCGGCGATGGTCACCGCCCAGTTGTACCAGTAGTTCCAGCCGAGGGCGAAGCCGAAGCCGTCCTCGACGAAGCGACTGCCATAGATGGAGAAGGAACCCGACACCGGCTGGTAGGCGGCCATCTCGCCGAGGCTGGTCATGAGGAAGTAGACCATCAGGCCGATCAGCGCATAGGCCGCCAGGGCGCCGCCCGGGCCGGCGGTGGCCACGGTGGCGCCGGAGGCGACGAACAAGCCGGTGCCGATGGAGCCGCCGATGGCGATCATGTTGAGGTGGCGGGGCTTGAGCCGGCGCTGCAGACTCGGAGAGGCGGTGGACATGGGGATTCCAGCTGGCAGTTTAACAGGGGCCGGCGCTGGCTCTGGCGGCCAGTCGCGGTCGTCGAATGAAGGGTGGTGTGCGGAACGCCCGCGGCTGTCGGCGCGGGCAGCGCCAAAAAAGCCGCGAAGCTTAGCAGGCCAAGGGCGCCAGGTGGGATGGCGGTCGTCGGTGCGCGGCTGTCGCAGTCCGATCAATGCCGGGCCGAGCTTCGGCTAGCATGGCCCAAGGTCGGAGAAGGCAGCGCAGCGTGATCGATTCGAGAACCTTTGGCAGCGGTATCCAGGGCAAGAACTACCTGCAGTTGCAGTCGACGCGGCCGCGGCCGGAGTTTTCCCGGCTGGTCGGCTTCATCCTGCTCGACCACTTTTCCCTGCCATCCTTCACCCAGGCGCTGGATACCCTGGTCACCGCCAACCTGCTGGCCGCCGGGACCTTCGCCACCCGGACCTACAGCCCGACCGGCGCCGAGGTGCTCAGTGACCTCGGCATCGTCATCCTTCCGGACGGCGACTACCGCGCCGCGGAGAGCGCCCGCTTCGATCTGCTGGTGGTCTGTGGTGGCCTGCGGACGCCGCTGGAGCTGGACCCACGGCTCAAGGCGCTGCTGCTGCGCGCGGCCAAGCAGCAGGTGACCCTCTGCGGCCTGTGGAACGGCGCCTGGCAACTGGGTCAGGCCGGGATGCTGGACGGCTATCGCTGCGCCATCCATCCCGAGCAGCGCAGCGCCTTCAGCGAACGGGTGCGCGGTTGCAAGACCTCGGCGGAAAGCCATGTGCTGGATCGCGATCGCCTCACCGCGGCCAGTCCCAGCGGCGCCTTCCACCTCTTCCTCGAATGGATCGGCGCCCAGTGCGGCAGCGCCCTGGCCGATGGCCTGGTCAACATCCTGGCCTTCGAGGAGTCGCGCTTTCGTCAGGTCAATCCGACGCTCAAGGTGCAGATGACCCCGCCGCTGCGCGAGGTGGTGACCCTGATGGAAGCCAACATCGAGGAGCCCCTCACCATCGAGCAGCTGTGCGACTACGCCGGCCGCTCGCGGCGCCAGGTCGAGCGGCTGTTTCGCGAGCAGCTTGATACCGCGCCCATGCGTTATTACCTGGAATTGCGCATCACCGAGGGCCGCCGCCTGCTGCAGCATTCCACCCTGTCGGTGCTGGAGGTGGCGGTGGCCTGCGGCTTCACCTCGGTCACCCACTTCAGCAAGAGATACTCGGCCTACTTCGGCTATCCGCCGTCCAAGGAGCGGCGGTTGAAGTACTGAGCCTCGGGGTAAAGGCAGAGGGCGCGCCCCAGAGCGTTTCGTCGGCGCACAGGAACGGCTGCCTGCCGTCCCGCTCGAAGCCTTATCCCGGCGCGACACGGCTGGCGTGACGCGGCGACGGGTAATCTGATGATCTACCGAGCGAGGATGTCCCATGACTGACCCACGTAACGTCGCCCACGACAAGAAAGTGCAGCAGGAAAAGAAGCATCAGGGCGAAGACATCGCACCCGATGCCGAGCACGCGCCGCAACCGGGCAAGAAACCCGCGCTCAAGGACCACGACGAGCAGGCCGACGACAAGGCTTGACCCTCTGCCAGCCTCGCAGTACGCGAGGCCTTCGCCGATGCAGACGGCCGTCGGCATCGCACCTTCCCGCCAGAGTCAGCTGCCCGGCGCCAGCGCCGGCTCTGGTTGCCGGGTCCGCTCCGCCGCATTCAGGCACAGCAAGCCCGCCAGGGCGAACAGCAGACCGAGCAGCATGCCCGGCGCCAGGGGTTCGTCGAAGCAGGCCCAGGCCCACAGCAGCGCCACCGGCGGACTTAGGTAGAGCGCGCCACTTACCGCCTGGGGGCTGCCCCGGCGCAGGCACAGCCAGTAGAGACCGAAGCCGAGCAGGGTCGGGATCAGCAGCCAGAGCACCGCCAGGGCGAAGCCGAGGGTCAGCGGTGGGGTCAGCGGACCTTCCACCCCGGCCACCCCCAGCATCACCAGACTGCTGGCCGCCAGCTGGATGAACAGTTGCGTCCGCAATGCCAGTCGACTCGGCGGCAGGCGACTCTGCACCAGGGTCGCCAGCGCCAGGGCCAGGGCGCTGCCCAGCGGCAGGGCGTAGGCCCAGCCGGGGGCCACGCCCATTCCCAATCCCGCGCCGGTGGCCAGCAGGACGCCCGTCAGGCCCAGTCCCAGGCCGAGCCACTGGCGCCCGTTGGTACGCTGGCCCGGCAGCAGGCAGCAGCCCAGGGCCACCAGCAGCGGCGACAGATCCGACAGCAGCGCCGCCAGCCCGGGTGAGACGCCCAGTTCGATGGCCTTGGCCGCCGGCCCTGCCGCTCCGGCGAAGGCCAGCACGCCGATGCCCGCCTGCTGGCCGATGATCTTCAACGGCAATCGCCGCACCTCGGCCCAGGCGAAGGGCAGCAGCAGCAGGGCGGCCAGCAGCAGGCGCCAGAAGGTCACCAGCAGGGTAGGGGCCTGGTCCGCGGCGTAGCGGTAACCGACGAAACCGGCGCTCCAGCACAGCACCAGGGCGAGCTGGCGCAGCAGCGGGGAAGACAGGATGGCAGGCATGGCCGGGCTCCAGATGACGGGATGCCTTGAGCCTGGCCCAGGGTGGTAATACACTCAAACGACATTATCTGTAGCTATGGTTCGATAAAAACGCATCATGCCCGCACCTCTCGATATCGACGTCCTGCGGACCTTTCACACCATCGTGCGGCTGGGGCAGTTTCGCGCCGCCTCCCTGCAGCTCAATCGCAGTCCCTCGGCGGTGAGCAGCCAGATCCGCCGACTGGAGGAGCAGACCGGCGGCCGGCTGTTCGAGCGCGACAACCAGGCGGTGACCCTGACCCCGCTCGGGCGCCGCGTGCTGCTGGAGACCGCCGACCTGCTGCAGGCCCATGACCGCATCCTCGCCGGTCTCACCGGCCAGCCGGTGGTGGGTGAGGTGCGCCTGGGCGTGGCCGAAGACTATGCCGCCCGCCTGCTCAAGGCCGTGCTGCCGCGCTTGCAGGGCGAGCATCCCGGGATCGTCCTGCAGGTGCTGACCGGCAACAGCAGCCAGCTCCGGCGCTGGCTCGGCCAGGGACTGCTGGACCTGGCGCTGCTGGTGGGACCGCCCCGCACCGATCGGGCGGACGGCCAGAGATTCGGCCATACCCAGCCGGTGTGGGTCGCCGGTCCCGGCCTGCAACTGAGCCCGGACGCCAGCGTGCCCCTGGCGCTGCACGGCGAGGGCTGCAGCTATCGCGAACTGGGCATCGACCTGCTGATCCGCCAGGGCCGGCGCTGGCATGCGGTGGTGACCAGTGCCGCCTCTTCGGCATTGGAAGCGGCGGTCGAGCTGGGCCAGGCCGTGGCCATCACCGACCGGGCGCGCATGACCCCGCCGATGCGCGAACTGACGCCGGAAGAGGGCTTTGCGCAACTGCCGGTGCACGAGCTGCGGCTGGCCTCGCCACCGGGCGAGCGCAGCCCCGCCTGCGCCTCTCTGGCCGGGCTGATCGCCGAGGATTTTCGCCTCTAGCCAGGCGGCGCGAGGTTTGACCAGGCGACGCGCAGCCACTAAGGTGCCGGCCCTGGCGCGCGACCTGCCGCCTGTCGATTCGTCGTTCCACCTGGAACGGACACCTCCCGAGACCACTCGGACCCTCTGCGACCGCCTGAGCTGTCGCCTCCCGAAATACCCGGGATCGGCCCCTGCATCCGGCCCGCTACCGCCGCTCCTGTCCGCTTTTCTGGAATATCCCGCTGTCATGAATGCCCCACCCGCCATCCCCCGTCTCATCTATCTGCTGGCCCTGACCATCTTCGCGCTGACCACCGCCGAATTCATGGTGGCCGGCATGATGCCGGCGCTGGCCGCCGATCTTGGCGTCTCCATCGGCCAGATCGGCTATCTGATCTCCTGGTATGCCCTGGGCATGGCCCTGGGCGGCCCGCCGCTGACCCTGTTGCTGCTGGCCCTGCGCTTGGCGGAAAAATCGGCGCTGCTGTGGCTGCTGGCGCTCTATCTAGCGGGCGCCGTGGTCGCCGCGCTGGCGGCCAGCTATCCGGTCATGGCGGCGGGGCGGGTGCTCATGGGCATCGCCAGCTCCGCCAGCATCGGCCTGTGCCTGACCCTGGGCGCCAAGCTGGTCACGCCGGATCGCCGCGGCCGGGCAGCCTCGCTGATCCTGTCCGGCCTCATGCTGGCGCCGGTATTCGGCGTGCCGGGCACGGTGCTGATCGAGCAACTGGCCGGCTGGCGCGCCAGCTTCTGGGCGGTCGCCCTGCTGGCGGCCTGCTGCACCCTGCTGGTCGGCCTGTGCGTGCCGCGCACGCCGGCACGCGCGGCCGGGCAGCTGGGTGACGAGCTGCGCACCCTGGTCAGCGCCCGGCTCTGGGCGGCCTACCTCACCAGCGGCCTGATCATCGGCGCGACCTTCGCCGGTTTCAGCTACTTCTCGCCCATCCTCATCCAGGTCACGGGTTTCGCGTCCACCACCATTCCCTGGTTGCTGATGGGGTACGGCCTCGCCAACGTGCTGGGCAATCTGCTGGTGGGCCGCCTGGCCGATCGCTACACCCTCAAGGTACAGGGTGTCGGCCTGGCGGTGCTGGCGCTGGGCTTCGCCCTGTTCGTCAGCTGCGCCGACAGTGCCGCGGCCAGCCTCCTGGCCCTGGCGCTGATCGGCCTGACCGGGGTGGCGCTCAACCCGGCCATGGTCGCCCGGGTCATGGCCGCGGCCACCCCAGGGCCCCTGGTCAACACCCTGCATACCTCGGTGATCACCGCGGGCCTGGCAGTGGGTGCCTGGGCCGGCGGCGCGGCCATCGATGCCGGCCAGGGCCTGCGCGCGCCCCTGTGGGTCGGTCTGGGGATGGCGCTGCTGGGCGTGCTGAGCCTGGTGCCCAGCCTGGTGCAGCGGTTGACCCTGGCGTCGCCGCCCGCGAGTCGCTGCTAGCGCCTGGCCGCTGTGGCGACCTGGCCGCGCCAGGCTGCCACCGCGCCGCAGGGGTTTCGCCCGCGAAAGGCTCTAAGACGGTGCTTTCGGCGGGAGCGTACGAGCTGTCTTCGCTGTAGCCTGACTGTCATCTCTGCCTGGCATGTTGCCTTTCGAACAGGAAGGCGCGATTTCGCGCCTTCGATCCTCAGGCTATCGACAAGGGCGGCACAGACATGCAGGCTTCGCTTCGCGGTATGACGTTGGGATTGGTGCTCGGGCTGGTGAGTGGTGGCCCGGTGTGGGCGGCGACGCCCATTCCCTTCTGGCATTCAATGGATGCGGAGCTTGGCAAGGAGGTCGACTCCCTGGCCCAGCGCTTCAACCAGGCGCACCCGGAATTCCAGGTGCAGCCGGTGTACAAGGGCGACTACGAGCAAAGTCTGGCGGCTGGCATCGCGGCCTTCCGGACCGGCAAGCCGCCGGCCATTCTGCAGGTCTACGAGGTGGGCACCGCGACCATGATGGCCTCCAAGGCCATCGAGCCGGTCTACCAGGTGTTCAAGGACGCGGGCCTGAAGCTGGATGAAGCGGGCTTCGTACCCACCGTCGCCAGCTACTCCAGCGACGCCAAGACCGGTCAACTGCTGTCCATGCCGTTCAACAGTTCCACCCCGGTGCTCTACTACAACAAGGCCGCCTTCAAGCAGGCCGGCCTCGATCCGGAAGCGCCGCCCAAGACCTGGAAGGACCTGGCCGAAGACAGCGCCAAGCTGCGCGCCGCCGGTCTCAAGTGCGGTTACACCAGCGGCTGGCAGAGCTGGGTGCAGCTGGAAAACTTCAGCGCCTGGAACGGCCTGCCCTTCGCCAGCCGGGACAACGGCTACCTGGGGACCGATGCCGTGCTGGACTTCAACCAGGCGCCGCAGGTCAAGCACATCGCCCTGTTGCAGGAGATGGGCAAGCGCGGTAACTTCACCTACGTTGGCCGCAAGGACGAACCCACGGAGAAGTTCTACAACGGCGACTGCGCCATGCTGACCACCTCGTCCGGCTCGCTGGCCAACATCCGCCACTATGCCAAGTTCGACTTCGGCGTGGCCATGATGCCCTACGACGGCGACCTCAAGGGCGCTCCCCAGAACGCCATCATCGGCGGCGCCAGCCTCTGGGTGTTCAAGGGCCAGGATGCCGCGGTGAAGCGCGGCGTGGCCGAATTTCTCGCCTTCCTGGCGCAGCCGGAGATCGCCGCTGAATGGCACCAGCTGACCGGCTACCTGCCGATCACCAAGGCGGCCTACGACCTGACCCGCGAGCAGGGCTTCTACAGCAAGAATCCGGGGACCGACATCGCCACCCGGCAGATGCTGAACAAGCCGCCACTGGCCTTCACCAAGGACCTGCGCCTGGGCAACATGCCGCAGATCCGCGCGGTGATCGATGAAGAGCTGGAAAGCGTCTGGACCGGCAAGCAGGCCCCGCAACAGGCGCTGGATACCGCCGTGCAGCGCGGCAACGTGCTGTTGCGCCGCTTCGAGAAATCCACCCAGTAAGCCTGGGGTCCGCCCTGGCGGCGCCTGCCGACGACTGCCGGCGCCGCTCCTCTTTTCGCGACGATGCGTGCGCCCATGTCCACATCCCGTCAGGTCTTTCCTTCCGGCTGGCTGCCCTATGCGCTGCTCGCGCCGCAGCTGGCGATCACCGCCGTGTTCTTTCTCTGGCCCGCCGGCAAGACGCTCTGGTATTCGTTGCAGAGCGTCGATCCCTTCGGCCTGTCCAGCCAGTTCGTCGGCCTCGACAACTTCCGTCAGCTGTTCCAGGACCCGCTGTATCTGGCCTCCTTCTGGACCACCCTGACCTTCAGCGCCCTGGTGACCGGCTTCGGCCTGCTGGTGTCCCTGGTCCTCGCGGCCCTGGTCGATCTGGTGGTGCGTGGCAGCCGGATCTACCAGACTCTGCTGCTGCTGCCCTATGCGGTGGCCCCGGCCATCGCCGCGGTGTTGTGGATCTTTCTGTTCAACCCCGGTCTCGGTCTGCTCACCCTGGTGCTGGAGCGCTACGGCTATCACTGGAACCACGCCCAGAACGCCGGTCAGGCGCTGTTTCTGGTGGTGCTCGCTTCGGTGTGGAAGCAGATCAGCTACAACTTCCTGTTCTTCTTCGCGGCGCTGCAATCCATCCCGCGCTCGCTGCTGGAGGCTGCCGCCATCGACGGCGCCGGGCCGCTGCGCCGCTTCCTGCAGCTGTCGCTGCCGCTGATCGCGCCGGTCAGCTTCTTCCTGCTGGTGGTCAACCTGGTCTACGCCTTCTTCGACACCTTTCCGGTGATCGACGCGGCCACTGGCGGCGGGCCGGTACAGGCCACCACCACCCTGATCTACAAGATCTATCGCGAGGGCTTCACCGGACTCGATCTCGCCGCCTCCGCCGCCCAGTCGGTGGTGCTGATGCTGCTGGTCATCGTGCTCACGGTGGTGCAGTTCCGCTACGTCGAACGCCGGGTGCGCTATCAATGATCGAGAATCGTCGCGGGCTGACGCTGCTGTGCCACCTGATGCTGGTACTGGGCATCGGCGTCATCCTCTTTCCGCTCTATGTGGCCTTCGTGGCCGCCACCCTCGACGACCGCGCGGTGTTCGCCACGCCCATGAGCCTGATCCCGGGGCACCATCTCTGGGACAACCTCAGCCTGATCTGGACCCAGGGCGTGGGCAACAGCACCGCACCCTTCTGGCTGCTGCTGCTCAACAGCTTCCTGATGGCGCTGGGCATCACCCTGGGCAAGCTGGCGGTCTCCATCCTCTCGGCCTTCGCCATCGTCTGGTTTCGCTTTCCGCTGCGCACCCTGGCTTTCTGGCTGATCTTCATCACCCTGATGCTGCCAGTGGAGGTGCGCATCTTTCCCACCGTGGACACCATCGGCCACCTGGGCATGCTGGACAGCTACGCCGGCCTGACCCTGCCGCTGATGGCCTCGGCCACCGCCACCTTCCTGTTCCGCCAGTTCTTTCTGACGCTGCCCGAGGAATTGCTCGAAGCGGCGCGCATCGATGGCGCCTCGCCGCTGCGCTTCTTTCGCGACATCGTCCTGCCGCTGTCGCGGACCAACCTGGCGGCGCTGTTCGTCATCACCTTCATCTACGGCTGGAACCAGTACCTCTGGTCGCTGCTGATCGTCAGCAACCCCGACCTCGGCACGGCCGTGGCGGGCATTCGCGGCATGCTCTCGCTCGGCGAGCGAGCGCCGCAATGGAACCAGGTGATGGCAGCCATGCTGCTCACCCTGATCCCGCCGGTGGCGGTGGTAATGGTCATGCAACGCGCCTTCGTGCGCGGTCTGGTGGATAGCGAAAAGTAACCATGGCAAACCTCGAACTCAGGGCCGTTTCCAAGAGCTGGAACGGCGGCAAGACCCAGGTCATCCAGCCCCTCGATCTGCAGGTGGCGGATGGCGAATTCATCGTGCTGATAGGGCCTTCGGGCTGCGGCAAGTCCACCCTGCTGCGGCTGGTGGCCGGACTGGAGCGGGTCAGCGCCGGCAGCATCCATATCGGCAGCCGGGACGTCACTGCGCTGGAACCCAAGGCGCGCGGCATCGCCATGGTGTTCCAGAACTATGCCCTCTATCCGCACATGAGCGTGGCCGAGAATCTGGCCTGGGGCCTCAAGATCGCCGGTCTCGGCCGTACCGAGATCGCCACCCGGGTCCAGGAGGCGGCGCGCATCCTGGAACTCGATGGCCTGCTCGAGCGGCGGCCGCGAGAGCTGTCCGGCGGCCAGCGCCAGCGGGTGGCCATGGGCCGCGCCCTGGTGCGTGATCCGGCGGTGTTCCTGTTCGACGAGCCGCTCTCCAACCTGGACGCCAAGCTGCGGGTGCAGATGCGCCTGGAATTGCAGCAGCTGCACCAGCGGCTCAAGACCACCTGCCTCTATGTCACCCATGACCAGGTGGAGGCCATGACCCTGGCCCAGCGGGTGGTGGTGATGCAGGCGGGGGTGGTCGAGCAGCTCGGCACCCCGGTAGAGGTCTACGAACGTCCGGCGACGCGCTTCGTCGCCAGCTTCATCGGCAGTCCGGCGATGAATCTGCTGGACGGCCAGGTCGACGCCGCTGGCAGCCACTGCGACGTGCCGGGTGGTGTGCGCCTGCCGCTGGGGCCGGGCTATCGCCATCTGGCCGGACGTCCGGTCTGCCTGGGCATCCGGCCCGAGCACCTGCAGCCCTGCGGCGTTTCGGAGCAGGGCCTGCCCCTGGTGGTCCGCACCCTGGAAATCCTCGGCGCCGACAACCTGGCCCATGGGCGCTGGGGCGAGCAGGCGCTGGTGGTGCGCCTGCACCATCAGCAGCGGCCGGCGCCGGGCCACGTCCTGCAGCTGCGCGCGCCGGAGGAGCACCTGCACCTGTTCGATGCCGGCTCCGGTCAGCGCCTCGATCCCCGGCGCTAGGCACGCCGGTCCGGTCAGGGCGCGGGACGGTTTCCCTCAGGCGCCCTGGAGAGGATACTGCGCCCTTTGCCGCTCTGACCGCCGATACCCATGGAAAACCTCCCGCTGTTCGATCTGCCCGCCGCTGCCCCCGAGGAAAAACCCAGGGCCAGACGCGCCCGCAAGGCCGCGCCTGCCAGCGGTCTGCGTCTGCTGCACACCTCCGACTGGCACCTGGGGCAGCATTTCCTCGGGCGCACCCGCGAGGCCGAGCATCGCGCCTTTCTCGGCTGGCTGGTCGACCAGGTGGCGGAGCAGGCGGTGGACGTGGTGCTGGTGGCGGGGGACATCTTCGACACCGCCACGCCGCCAAGCTATGCCCGCGAGCTGTACAACGGCTTCATCGTCGCCCTGCGCGGCACCGGCGCCAGCCTGGTGGTGCTCGGCGGCAACCATGATTCCGCCGCGGTGCTGGCGGAATCCCGCGAGTTGCTGGCCTGCCTGGACACCCGGGTGATCCCCTGCGTCAGCGAGACGCCAGCCGACCAGCTGCTGGAATTGCGCCGCCGCGACGGCGAGATCGGCGCGCTGCTCTGCGGCATTCCCTTCGTGCGTCCGCGGGATGTGGTGCAGAGTCAGGCCGGACAGAGCGCCGAGGAAAAGCGCCAGGCGCTGCAACAGGCCATCCAGGAGCACTATGCCGAGTTGTACGCTCTGGCCGAGGCGCGCCGCGCCGAACTGGGCGTTGCCCTGCCGATCATCGCCACCGGCCATCTGACCACCGTGGGCGCCAGCACCAGCGAGTCGGTACGGGAGATCTATGTCGGCAGCCTCGACGCCTTTCCCACCAGCGCCTTTCCGCCGGCGGACTACATCGCCCTCGGCCATATCCATCGCCCCCAGCGGGTCGGCGGCCTGGAGCAGGTGCGCTACAGCGGCTCGCCGCTGTGCCTGAGTTTCGATGAGGAACGCGCCAAGGAAGTCCTGCTGGTGGAGTTCGGCGCGGCCCTGGAGCGGGTGACGCCCGTGGCGGTGCCCTGTTTCCAGCCGCTGGCCGTGGTGCAGGGCAGCCTCGATACCCTGGGCGCCGCCCTGATCGAGGCAGCGGCCGACGGCCGCCCCGAGTGCCCGGTGTGGGCCGAGGTGGTGGTGGCCGGTGACGACTACCTGGCCGATCTGCAGCCGCGCATCTCCGCGCTGGTGGCCGAGTTGCCGCTGGAAGTACTGCGGGTCAGGCGCGCGCGCAGCGCTATCGCGCCCACCCTGCAGGGTACCCAGCGCGAAACGCTGGAAGAGCTCAGCCCGCTCGACGTCTTCAGCCAGCGCCTGGCCGAAGAGACCCTGGACGACGACCTGCGTACCCGCCTGGAAAGCCTTTACCGCGAGGTTCTCGGCGAGTTGCCTGCCTGATCGCAGCGAAACGCGTCCATCGGACGGCATTTCTCCTCCGGAACAAGGCCCGCTGCGCCGGGGTCACCCTCTCTATGCAGCCCATATCGGAGAAGACCCCATGCACGACCTGTCGCAACCCCTCGCCGCCACGCGTCACGCACGTTCCGACGACCAGCAGCCCAACGTCCAGGGCACCGAGCGCCTGGTGTCCCTGCTTGGCGGTGGTCTGCTGATCCTTGGCGGTCTGCGCAGCGGTGGCCTCACCGGTTGCGTGAGACTGGCGCTGGGCGCCATGGCCCTCAGCCGCGGCGTTCGCCAGCGCTGCGAATTCAAGGCCGCGCTGCAGCCATCGCCCTTCGAACAGGCCCTGGCCCAGCGCTGGGGCTGGCGCAATCCCACCGCCATCCAGCGCAGCGTGATCATTGCCAAGCCACGCGACGAGGTGTTCGCCTACTGCACCGACCTGCAGCACCTGCGCGAGCTGCTGCCCTTCGTCGACCGCATCGAACTGGGCGCCGATGGCGACAGCCACTGGCATGCCTCCGGTCCCCTGGGGCGCACCCTGAGCTGGATTCTGGAGCAGAGCGAGCGCCGCGAAAACGAATTCCTGCTGTGGAGCACCGTGCCCGGTACCTTCATGGCGCACAAGGCCAGTCTGACCTTCAGCGATGCGCCCCAGGGTCGTGGCACCCTGGTCCAGGCCATGCTGGCCTGCGAGGCCCCGGCCGGCCGGCTCGGCCATGCCGTCACCGAAGGCATCAGCCGCTTTACCGGCAAGGCGGTCAATCTCGGCCTGCGGCGGCTCAAGCAGCAACTGGAGACCGGCGAGGTCGCTACCCCCGAGGTCTCACGCAGCGGTCGCCCGCTGACGCCGCCTCATCCGCCGGTGACCCGCCCGGCCGACGAACCCCAGGCCGATCTCGATGCCGGTCTCGGTACTCCGGGGAAGGTGAACTGATGGGTGCCCTGGCCTAGCCAGGGTTCGCTTACCCGCGATAGGGGCCGCCCCAACTCGGAAACCCTCACTCCGCGTCATGCCAGCGTACGCAGCAGGCTGTAGTGCGGTTGCTCGAACAGACCTAGAAGGGCGAGCTGGACCCACCTACCTGCTCGCCCAGTCCATGAGCCTCGCTACGGCTCTGAGTTGTTCAAGGCAAGGGGTGAGCACTGCATGAGGGCGGTGGTCATGCCCTGGAGCCTGTTCAACGCCAGCTGCGCGTTGGCCAAACTGCCTTGAAAAGGCTCTGGGTCGCCGGCCCGGTCTCTGTGGTCTCTAGCTCACGAGCCTTTGCACGGGCGCTTGGACACCGCCTGGGTCAGCGCCCGGTATGCCCGGGGCGACTGCCCCAGGACGCGGCGAAAGGCGTGGCTGAAGGCGCTGTCCGACAGATAGCCGAGTTGGGCCGCGAGGGCCGAGATGGTCTGGTCGCCACGGCTGAGCGCAGTGGTGGCCAGCCACATGCGCCAGCGGGTGATGTACTCCAGGGGCGCGAGGCCGGCACGGGTCTTGAACTTCAACGCCAGGGTCGAGCGGGACATCCGTGCGATCGCCGCCAATTCGGCGACCGTCCAGCGCCGCGCGGGATCGGCGTGGATGGCCTGGATCGCCGGTGCCAATTGGTGATCGGACAAGACCCTCAGCCAGTTGGGAAAGGTCTGCTGGGTCTCGGTCAGGTACAGGCGCAAGGCCTGGATCAGCATCAACTGGCCCAGGAGCTCGATGGCCAGCGCACTACCCGGCGCGGGCTCGGCCAATTCGCGGGCCAGCAGCGGCAAGGCCCAGCGCAGTAGCGCCGCCTGTTCGGATGCACCGCGGACGACGATGGCCGGTGCCAGTCCGTCGAACAGCAGCCGCGCCTGGGTGGCGAAGGTGAAGCGTCCCCCCACCAAGAAGAACTGGTCGGCGCTCCCGTGCTCGGCGATGCCGGCAGGCGCGGCCTCGTACAGCGGCTCGGCCGGTTCTCTTGGCAACCCAGGATCGCTGGCCAGCGCGAAGCCGCGTTGCTGCGTCAGGAGGAAGCAATCTCCCGCGTCCAGCCGGATGGCCTGGGGCAGGCCCTCGACGCTCAGCCAGCACCTGCCCTCGACGACGGCATTGAACTTGATGCCGGGCGGTGGCGGAAAGGCCCGCGCCCACGCCTGACCGGCGCGCAGACCGGCAAAGAGGACATGCTGGGGATGCAGGGTGTGCAACACCGACGATAGCGGATCCATGGGGAATCGGACGCTCGCGACAGAAAAGAGGATTATTCCGCATTCAATGCCAGGCGTGCAGCCGCGACACTGTCGGCCAAACAGGATTGGTCTTGTCGAGGTAGCTATGCACACCCAGATACCCTTGCAGTCACCCTTCGATGCTCGTTCCACGGCCGGGGAGGTGATCCGCGGCCTCGACCTGTCCGGCGCCACCGCCCTAGTAACGGGAGGTCACTCGGGACTCGGCTTGGAGACGACCCGCGCCCTGGCTGCCGCGGGCGCCCGGGTCATCGTCGCCGCCCGGGATCCACGGCAGGCACGTGCCAGCCTGGGCGAGTTGCCGACGGTTGAGATCGAGCGCCTTGACCTGGGTGATCTGGCGAGCGTGCGCGACTGCGCCCGGCGCTGCGCCCAGCGGCTCGGCACCTTGGATCTCCTGATCGGTAGCGCCGGGGTGATGGCCTGCCCGGAAACTCGGGTGGGGCCGGGTTGGGAGGCCCAGTTCGCTATCAATCACCTGGGGCATTACGCCCTGGTCAATCGGCTGCTGCCCCAGCTGGCAGCGGGCGCTCGGGTGGTCCAGGTCTCGTCGGCCGGGCACCAGTTGTCCGGCATGCGCTGGGATGACGTGAATTTCACTCGAAGCTATGACAAGTGGCTGGCCTATGGTCAGTCGAAAACCGCCAATGCTCTCTTCGCGGTGCAGCTGGATCGCCTGGCCAGGCAGGCGGGCATCCGCGCCTTCTCCGTGCATCCCGGCAAGATCTTCACGCCTTTGCAACGCCATCTGCCGCGGGAGGAAATGATCGCCGCCGGCTGGCTTGATGCGGCGGGGCGACCGGTCGATCCCTCGTTCAAGTCACCCGCACAAGGCGCGGCTACCCAGGTGTGGGTGGCCACGTCGACGCTACTGGACGGTAGCGGTGGGCGGTACTGCGAAGACTGCAACCTGGCGCGCCGGGTGGACAGCCCTAGCGCGGATGCCTCCGGGGTGATGCCCCATGCGCTGGACCCCGAGGCGGCGGAGCGCCTTTGGGAACTGTCGGCGCAGTGGACCGGCGTCAACGCCTTCGCCTGACTAGACCAGCCAGGTCGCCAGCGGCTGCCACAGCGCGGCGACCTTGTGGCCGCCACTGCAGCTGACCAGTGCCAGGGTGCCCACACCGACCAGCAGGGGCATGCCGAGAAAATCGAAAGGGGAAAGAGGCGAGCGCACGACGAATCCTCCCGGGATACGTGGTTGCAGAGCGATACCTTGCAGTTGAGAGCGAAGGCCGGAGCAAGTTCAGCGGTGGGCACGACCACAGGTCGAGTGGTCGGTTGGCATGGGCGAGCGCGCCCAACAATGCCAGAATCGGCGGTTCGCCGAGTCGTCCTGGAAAAGCCCGATGAAGATCCTCACCCTGCGCCTGAAGAACCTCAATTCCCTCAAGGGTGAGTGGAAGATCGACTTCACCGCCGAACCCTTCGCCAGCAGTGGCCTGTTCGCCATCACCGGACCGACCGGGGCGGGCAAGACCACCCTGCTGGACGCCATCTGCCTGGCGCTCTATCACCGCACGCCGCGCATGAGCAAGGTGGGTGGGGAGAGCAACGAACTCATGACCCGCCACACCGGCGACTGTCTTGCCGAGGTGGAATTCGCCGTGCGTGGCGAGCGCTATCGGGCCTTCTGGAGCCAGCGACGCGCGCGGGATCGGGCCGATGGCGCCCTGCAGCCACCCAAGGTGGAACTGGCCAGGCTCGACGGCAGCATCCTCGCCGAAAAGACCGGCGACAAGCTCAGACTCACCGAAGAACTCACCGGCCTCGACTTCGAGCGCTTCACCCGCTCCATGCTCTTGGCCCAGGGGGGCTTCGCCGCCTTCCTGGAAGCCAGTGCCAGCCAGCGCGCCGAATTGTTGGAAGAGCTGACCGGCACCGCGGTGTACGGGCAGATCTCCCAGCGGGTGTTCGAGCGCGCGCGGGAGGCCAAGGGCGTCCTGGACGGCCTGCGCCAGCGCGTCGCCGGGGTCGAGGTGCTGGATGACGAGCGCCGCCAGGCATTGGCCGCCGAGGGCAGCGGCCTGGCCGCACGCGAAGAGCGACTGGGGGCAGACCTCAAGGCCTGGCAGACCGAACGCCAGTGGCGGTCCGCCGTGGAGCAGGCGGCGGCGGACGAGCAGCAGGCCCAGGCGCGCCTGGCCGCGGCGCAGCAGGCCTGGGAGGCTGCCGAGCCGCAGCGACAGCGGCTGGCGGCGGCCGAACCGGCGGCCCGGCTGCTGCCCGTCGAGCAGGCCTGGCGCGAAGCCGCGGCGCGGGAACAGCGCAGCCGGGAGGAACTGGCCCAGCTCGATCAGCGGATCCAGGCCTTGGCCAGTCGCCGCGATGGCGCCCTGGCCCAGACCCTGGGCGCCAGTGCCGAACAACTGCGCCAGGCCGAGGCGGAGCAGGCGCAGGCGCTGGACGAACAACAGCATCTTGAACTTAGCCTGGCCAAGCGCAGTGGTCATGCCGAACTTGGCGAACACCTGGGCGACTGGCGCAGCCAGCTGGCCCTGCGCGATGAAAGAGCCGAGGCCCTGGCGCGCCTGACGCGCCGCCAGCAGGAGCAGACCCGGCAGCTGCAGCTGCTGGCCGAGGAGCGCGAAGCCCAGCAGGAGGCGGTGACCCGGGCACGCGAGCAGACCGCCCAGGCCCAGGCGACGGAGCAGGCCCAGCGCGAACGCTGGCAGGCGGCGCTGGACGGCCGCGACGAAAAGGCCTGGCGCGCCCTCTGGCAGGCCACGCTGGGCCGGGTCAACGAGGTGGATCAGCTGGATCAGCTGGTCGAGCGCCGGCGCCAGCTGCAGACGCAGCTGGAGCGTCTGGCCCGCAGCCAGGGTGAGCGTCAGCGCCAGCATGGCGATCACCAGGTGCGCCTGGACGCCCTGCGCGGACGCTATCGCGAGGTGGCCCAGCAGGTGCGCGAGCGCGAGAAGCTGCTCGAACAGGAAAGGGTCATCCGCAGCCTGGAGGCCCAGCGCGCCGACTTGCAGCCCGACGAACCCTGTCCGCTGTGCGGTTCCCGCGAGCACCCCGCGGTGGCCGACTATGCCGCCCTGGATGTCTCCGCTACCCAGACTGCCCTGCAGGACGCCAAGGCTGAACTGGAGCGCCTGACCCTGGAAGGCAAGGAGCTCAGCGAAGCCCTGGCCGCACTCAAGGCGCAACTGGATCAGGCCACCGAACAGCAGACCGAGGCCAGTCAGCAGCTGGAGCAACTGGGTGAACTCTGGCGTCAGCGTTGCACGGCCCTGGGTGCCGATCCCGAAACACCCGGCGCGGTGGCCGAATTGCGCCGCCGGCAGGATCAGGAGCTGGCGCGCATTCAGCAGGTGCTCGCTACCCTGGATGGCCTGCGTCAGCAAGGCGAGGAAGGCCGCAACGAAGCCCAGCGCCTGGCGCGTCAGCAGGCCGATGCCGAACAGCGCCAGGCGCTGGCCGAGGCGGCCTGGGAGCGAGTGCAGCAAAGTCTGGCGGAGGGTGCCAGGGAACAGCGTGAGGCCGAGGCGCAACAGGTCACGGCAGAGCGCCAGTTGGGTGCGGAGCTGGCGCGCTGGGGGCACGAGGTGCCCAGTCGTGCTGGCGAATGGCTGACGCTGCGCGAACAGGAGTGGCGCCGCTGGCAGACCGATCGCCAGCGAGCGCAGGAATTGCAGCAGCACCTGAAGGACATAGCCCAGCGCCTGGCCACCCTCGCGCCGCTGGTCGAGACCTGGCGCCAGCGCGCCGGCGAGGGCGCCGCCGTCCCGGTGGCGCCGGAGGCCGCTGCGGCCGTGCTCGCCGAGGCGACCGCGACCTGGGAAGACTGCCGTGAGCAGGGTGCGGCGCTGCAGGGCAGCCACCAGGCGCTGCACGAGCGACTGGCGGGCGAGGTGCAGCTGGCCAGCGAAGCCGGCGCCCGGTGGCAGACCGCTCTGGCCGCCAGCGCCTTCGCCGACGCCGACGCCTGGCGCGCCGCGCAACTGGACGATCACGAGCACAGCGCTCTGACGCTGGAGCGCACCCGTCTCGAGACCGGTCTGACCGAGGCGCGCGCTCTGGCCGGTGCGGCGCAGGAACGCCTGAACACCCTGAACGCCGAGCCGCAGACCGAGCGCAGCGCCGCCGAGCTGGATGCCGAGCTGGCCGCTGCCAGCGCCGAATTGCGCGCCCTGGGCCAGCGCCAGGGCGAGGTCAACGCCGCCTTGCGCGAAGACGAGCGCCGCCGCGATGGGCTGCAGGTCCTGCTTGGCGAGATCGCCGCTCAGGAGCGCGATCACGATCTCTGGCAACACCTCAACGGCCTGATCGGCTCGGCCGACGGCGCCAAATTCCGCAAGTTCGCCCAGGGCCTGACCCTGGATCACCTGGTGCATCTCGCCAATGGTCAGCTCATGCGCCTGCATGGCCGCTACCGGCTGATCCGTCGCCAGGCGGCGGAACTGGAATTGCAGATCCTCGACACCTGGCAGGCCGATGCCCTGCGCGATATCCGTACCCTCTCCGGCGGTGAGAGCTTCCTGGTCAGCCTGGCCCTGGCGCTGGCCCTGTCGGATCTGGTCAGCCAGCGCACCGGCATCGACTCGCTGTTTCTCGACGAAGGCTTCGGCACCCTCGATGGCGAGACCCTGGAGGTCGCCCTGGATGCCCTCGATCAGCTCAATGCCAGCGGCAAGACCATCGGCATCATCAGCCACGTGGAGGCGCTCAAGGAGCGCATCCCGGTGCAGCTCAGGGTGCGCAAGGGCGTCGGTCTGGGCCATAGCGGTCTGGAGCGGCGCTATGCCGTGGAGAAAAACGCGACCGAGTGAGTCATTTTTCCGGTGCAGTGGTCGAAGCCCAGCGCGAAGCGAAACGATGAAACTGTTAACGTAGACAGGTTCGCCATCTCTGCTGGCGCTATGACATCTCCTTCTCCTACTGGCCACCTACCCACCATGTCCCAATTCCTTGCCGTCGGCCTGTTCGAATACGATCCCAGCCGCGCCGAATGGCGCGCGGATGCCGCCTGTGCGGCCATGCTGGAACGGGACGTCGAGGCGCTGGCCCGGGGCCTTTCGCCCGCCGAGCTGCTCAGCGGGCTGCAGAGTCGCAGCACGCCACCCGAGGGACTGCTGCCCGCCGCGGGCCAGGTCTGGGAGGCCTGGCGCCAGGGCGCCGATGGTCAGTTGCGCTGCCTGCAATTCCAGCGCCGCGAGGCTGGTGGCGTGCTGCTCGACGTCACCGCGCAGCGCCGCCATGAAGCCGAGCTCTGGCAGGGCGAGGCCTTCAAGCGCAGCGTCATGGTCTGCAGCGTCGACTGCATCAAGCTGATCGATCTGGACGGGCGTCTGGAATACATGAATCCGGGCGGCCTGGTGGTCATGGAGATCGACGACTTCATTCCCTTCCAGGGCCGTCCCTGGGCCGAACTCTGGCCCGAAGGGCAGCGCCATGAGGTGACCGCCGCCATCGAGGCGGCGCGGCAGGGCGGCATCGGGCGCTTCACCGGGCTGGCGCCCACGGCGAAGGGCACCCGGCGCTGGTGGGACGTGGTGGTCACGCCGATCCTGGGCGATGACGGCCAGCCCCTGAGATTCCTCTCCATTTCCCGTGATGTCAGCGAAGCCGTCCATACCCGCGAGGCCCTGGACGAACTCAATCGCAACCTCGAGGAGCGCATCGAGATACGCAGCCAGGAGCTGATCGCCCTGGAAGAGGAGCTGCGCCAGGCGCAGAAGATGGAGGCCATCGGCCAACTCACCGGCGGCATCGCCCACGACTTCAACAACCTGCTGACCGGCATCGTCGGCTCGCTCGATCTGATGCGTCGCCGCGTGCAGCAGGGGCGCATCCAGGAGCTGGAACGCTACCTGGACACCGCCACCCGCTCGGCCGAGAACGCCGCGGCCCTGACCCAGCGCCTGCTGGCCTTTGCCCGCCGCCAGGTGCTCGAACCCCGGCCGGTGGATGCCGGCCAGCTGGTGCAGGGCATGCACGAATTGCTGCGTCACAGCCTGGGCAAGAAGATCCGCAAGGACGTCCAGCTCGACGCCGACCTCTGGCTGCTGCACTGCGATCCGCATCAGCTGGAAAACGCCATCCTCAACCTGGCCATCAACGCCCGCGATGCCATGCCCGAGGGCGGCAACCTGAGCATCCGCGTGGACAATGTCAGCGGACCGCTCAGCATCGGCCTGCCGAGCGAGACCGTGGCCGGTGATTTCGTCCGTATCCAGGTCTGCGATACCGGCACCGGCATGGACGCCGATACCCTCAAGCGCGCCTGCGAACCCTTCTTCACCACCAAGCCCAGCGGACGCGGCACCGGACTCGGACTGTCGATGATCTATGGCTTCGTCCGCCAATCCGGTGGCCAGGTGGAGATCCATTCGGTGGTGGGCGAGGGCACCTGCATCAGCCTCTATCTACCGCGGCTGCTGGCTCAGCCCGCCGTGGAACCCGCTCCCGGCGAAGCCGAAGGCCCGGTGCTGCCGGAGGTCTCCGGTGACTGTGCGCTGATCGTCGAAGAAGAGCGCGAGGTCCGCGTCATCATCGGCGAGGTACTGGCGGAGCTGGGTTACACTCCCCTGGCGGTGGCCGACAGCGCCACCGCCGTGGCGCTTATCGCCTCGGGCAGCCTGCGCATCGATCTGCTGGTGACCAGTCTTGGTCTCTCCGGGCTGGATGGCCGGCAACTGGCCGAGCAGGCGCGGGCCACCAGCCCCGGACTACCGGTGCTCTATCTGTCCGGTCAGGCGGACCCGGCGTCCCTGCCGGAGCTGGCGGAAGAGGGCGTCGAACTCATCGGCAAACCCTTCGGCCTGGAAGAGCTGGCGCGCTGCGTAAGGCGTCTGCGCCCGGGCGGCTGAGCCGGTCGCGGCGAACTGTCGCGGCGCTCCATGGTCGATCCTTTCGTGTCGCAACGTCCGTTGCGGCTGCTGTCGTGTCGACAAGAAAAGGAGCGCTTCATGAAACGCCTGCCACCTGCGCCACCCGCGCGGATGCTCGTCCTGTCCCTGTCCATCGCCTTTCTCGCCGCCTGCGCCCATGAGGGCAGCAAGCCGGAAACCCCGACCTGGAGTTGGCGCGACGCCAGCAACGCCCGCGCCGTGCCGCCGGACCAGGCCTATCCCGAGCTGTTCGCCGCCGTGCAGCAAGGCAAGCTGTTCAGTGACCAGAAGCACTTCGTCGATGCCCTGCCCAAGCGCAATCCGGCCGACATCCGCCAGGACTACCTGACCCAGCGCGACAAGCCGGGCTTCGACCTCAAGGCCTTCGTGAGCGCCAACTTCGAAGAATCCGATCCGATCAAGGCTGCACCGCCCAAGGCGGGGGCCGACCTTCCGACCCACGTCAAGGATCTCTGGCCGGTACTGACCCGCCACTACGAAGAGGTGCCGGCCTACAGCAGCCTGCTGCCGCTGCCCAAGCCCTATGTGGTGCCGGGTGGACGCTTCCGCGAGGTCTACTACTGGGATTCCTACTTCACCATGCTGGGACTGGCCAAGGACGGGCGCACCGACTTGGTTCGCGACATGGTGGACAACTTCGCCCATGAGATCGACGTCTATGGCCACATTCCCAACGGCAATCGCAGCTACTACCTGAGTCGCTCGCAGCCGCCGTTCTTCGCCTACATGGTCGATCTGCAGGCCAGTCTGGAAGGCGACTCCGCCTATCGTCGCTACCTGCCGCAACTGCAGAAGGAATACGCCTACTGGATGGCCGGGGCCGAAGGCCTGCAACCGGGCCAGGCCAATGCCCATGTGGTCAGGCTGGCCGACGGCACCCTGCTCAATCGCTACTGGGACGCCCGCGATACCCCGCGCCAGGAGTCCTACCTGGAAGACCTGGCCACCGCCGCCCAGGCCAAGGGCCGACCGGCCGGCGAGGTCTATCGCGATCTGCGCGCCGGGGCCGAGAGTGGCTGGGACTTCTCCTCGCGCTGGCTGGGCGATGGCAAGACCCTGGCGTCCATCCGCACCACCGCCATCGCCCCGGTGGACCTGAACAGCCTGCTCTATCACCTGGAGCAGACCATCGCCAAGGCCTGCGAGAAGACCGGCGAGGCCAGTTGCGTCCAGGCCTACAGCCAGAAGGCCAAGACCCGCCAGCAGGCCATCGACCGCTACCTGTGGAATCCGGCCGGTTACTACACCGACTTCGACTGGCAGGCCAAGCGCCGTACCGACAAGGTTTCCGCCGCTACCCTGTTCCCGCTGTTCGTCGGTCTTGCCAGCCAGAGCAGTGCCGACCAGACCGCCGCGACCGTGGCCAACCAGTTGCTGCGTCCCGGTGGCATCGCCACCACCACGGTCAAGACCGGCCAGCAGTGGGACGAGCCCAACGGCTGGGCGCCCCTGCAATGGGTCGCCGTGGATGGCCTGCGCCGCTACCAGCAGGACAAGCTGGCCGCCGACATCGGCACCCGCTTCCTGACCCAGGTGCAGAACCTCTACACCCGCGAGCAGAAGCTGGTGGAGAAATACGACCTCACCGGCGGCCAGGGTGGCGGCGGCGGCGAGTACGAGCTGCAGGACGGCTTCGGCTGGACCAACGGCGTCACGCTCAAGCTGCTTGAACTCTACAAGCCGCAACCCGGCGCGAAATAAGGCCAAATAAAAGGCCCGTAACGGCGGACCTTCTTCGTGTTGTGCAACCCGTAGGTTGGGCTGAGACAGCTCTATCGTCGAAGCCCAACAATCTGGGGGTCGTGGCTGAACCTGTTGGGCTTCGCTACGCTCAACCCAACCTACGGGCCGCTCTTTCCCCCTCTCCCTCCGGGAGAGGGCTGGGGTGAGGGCAAGCCCTACGCCAGCTCCATCCGGATACCGACTCCAGGCGTCACAGCGGGTCCACCGGTGGCGCATCGTCCTCATCGGCAGGCAACTCCGCCGGATGCAGCCCCTCCGGATCTTCGTCCTCGGGCAACGGCAGGATGGCGTTCATCAACTGTACTCCGGATCGCGCGGATTCTTCTGCGGCAGGCGTTCCTCGACCGGCTTGTCATCCGGATCCTCGCCTACGGGCTCTTCGGGATCGGGCGCAATGTCCGGATCGATATCCAGGTCGTCGGGGTTTTCCTTGATCTGATCGTTCATGCGGCCTCCGCGAGTGGTTGTTAAGCCTTGGGCATAGCCCTCCACGCGAAGTTCGCCACCGGCGATCAGCGATAGCCTCTGGCCTGCAGATCGAACAGCTGAGCATAGCGGCCGCCGCTGGCCAGCAGCTGCTCGTGATCCCCTCGCTCGCGGATCTCGCCGCCTTCCAGCACCAGGATCTGATCGGCATTGCGCACGCTGGAGAAGCGGTGCGAGATCAGCAGGGTCATGCGCTGCTGCGCCTGGGCGCGAAAGCGCTCGAAGATCACCGCCTCGGCGGCGGCGTCCAGCGCGGCGGTGGGTTCGTCCAACACCAGGATGTCGGCCTCTTCGCGCATATAGGCGCGCGACAGGGCAATCTTCTGCCACTGCCCACCGGACAACTCCTGACCGCCCATGAACCAGCGTCCGAGCTGGGTCTCGTAGCCCTCGCGCAGACCGGCGATGACTTCGTCGGCCAGGCCCTGCTCGGCCGCCTTGCGCCAGCGCGCCTCGTTCTTGAAGGCCGTGGTGTCGCCGACCCCCAGATTTTCGCCAGCGATGAGCTGGTAGCGGATGAAGTCCTGGAAGATGACGCCGATACGCCTGTGCAGGGCGGCCGGCTGCCACTCCTGCAGATCGCTACCATCGAGCAGGATGCGTCCCTGGGTAGGCGCATGCAGCCGGGTCAGCAGCTTGATCAGGGTGGTCTTGCCCGAGCCGTTGGCGCCCACCAGGGCCAGGCTCTGGCCAGGCGCCAGGTGAAAGCTGATGTCCTTGAGCGTCGGTGCGGTCGCGCCTGGATAGGTGAAGCCGACCCCGTCGAATCTCAGGCCATCGCCGGGCTGGCTGCCGGCGGTAAGGCTGCCGCCCTCGGCGCTGGTCGGCTGGCCCAGGTAGTCGTAGAGATTGCTCAGGTAGAGGCTGTCTTCGTAGAGTCCGCCAAGGGCCGTCAGGCTGGCGCTGACCGCGGCCTGACCCTGGCGGAACAGGGTGAGATAGAGGGTCATCTGGCCCAGGCTCAGACGCCCGCGCACGGTATCGAGCACCACCCAGGCATAGGCGGCATAGAAGGCGAGGGTGCCCAGCAGGCCAAAGACGAAACCCCAACCGTCACGTCTCAGGGTGAGGCGACGGTCCTCTGCATAGAGCTTGGTGAAGGTGGTGCGATAGCGCTCCAGCAGCAGCGGTGCCAGGCCGAACAGCTTGACCTCCTTGATGTAGGCCTCGTGGGAAAGTAGGGTCTCCAGGTAGGTCTGGCGGCGAGTCTCGGGCGCACGCCGACTGAACAGGCGAAAGGCATCGCCGGAAAAGCGCGCCTCGGCCAGAAACACCGGCAGGGCACCCACCACCAGCAGCAACAGCGCCCAGGGCGAGAAATGCACCAGCAGCACGGCGAAGCTGACGAGCGAGATCAGGTTCTGCAACAGGGTCAGGGACTTGGTCACCAGGGCCAGGGGCCGGATGGACGCCTCGCGCCGGGCCCGCACTAGCTTGTCGTAGAAATCCGCGTCTTCGAATTGTGCCAGGGACAGGGTCTGGGCCTTTTCCAGGATCAGCAGATTCACGGTCTGCCCCAGGCGTACCCGCAGTAGCGATTGCTGCACCGACAGCAGCCGCTGGGCTCCCGCCAGGGCCGCCAGTACCCCGGCTTCGGCCAGCACGAACTTCAGCACCGGCCACAGCGGCGCCTGGCCCTGCTCGGCATGCAGCCGCATGGCCGCCACCACGGCATCGACGATGCGCTGCCCCAGCCAGGCGGCCAGTGCCGGCAGCAGGCCGGCGACCAGGGTGGCCAGAACCAGGCCGATCAGCAGCGCGGGAGAGGTGCTCCAGACCAGGCCGGCAGCGCGGCGCATCTGCTGTTGCACGATAGCGAAGGAAGTCGAGAGGGCCATGGCGGATCTTCGGCGAGGGTCAGCATTAGTCGAGGCGGCGGTCGCCATGTTCCCGAGGCTATAGCAAAAGGCTTACACGCCCTGGTGTCACCTGGCCATATTGCCGCCCCGGCGGGCTGCGTAATCTACACCTATCAGCGGCGCAGGATGCGCAGCTCTGAGGTCACGGATGAAGACCAGGCCAGGATGGCGCCTGACAGGACGTTGGGATGGTCGCAACAAAGAACCCGCTTCGGCGGGTTTTTTGTTGGGCGCGATTCAGGGTCGGCGGGCGAAGCGGGCAGGGTATGGCAAAAGGCTTACACGCCCTGGTGTCACCTGGCCATATTGCCGCCCCGGCGAGCTGCGTAATCTACACCTATCTGCGGCGCAGGATGCGCAGCTCTGAGGTAACGGATGAAGACCAGGCCAGGATGGCGCCTGACAGGATGTTGGGATGGTCGCAACAAAGAACCCGCTTCGGCGGGTTTTTTGTTGGGTGCGATTCAAGGACGGCGGGCGATTAAGATCCGGGTTCCGCGGCGATGCGGTTGCGACCGGCGCCCTTGGCCGCATAGAGCGCCCGGTCGGCGCCTTCGGTGAGGGTGTAGGCATCCATCCCGGTCCTGTGGGTAGCGATACCAACACTCAGGGTCACCGCACGCCGTGACCAGGCATGGTTGGCGACGGCAGCCCGACAACGCTCGGCCACCAAGTGGGCCGCGGTGAGATCGGCACCCGACAGCAGGATGGCGAATTCCTCGCCGCCGTAGCGAAAGCAGGCGTCATTGTCGCGACAGCTTTGTAGCAGCAACTGACTGACCGTCTGCAAGGCGGTATCACCGGCCTGGTGGCCAAAGGCGTCGTTGTAGGTCTTGAAGTGATCGACGTCGATCAGCAGCATGGACAACGGCGTGCCCTGGTCCTCGGCGCGCCGCAGATGCTCGGCCAGGCGCAGGTCGAAGGCGCGTCTGTTGAACAGACCGGTCAGGGCATCGGTGACGCTGCGTTGCTCGGCGGCCTGCATCATGTCCAGCAGCTGGCGCTGCGAGGCCTCCAGCAGGTGCTGTTGCTCGATATGCTCGGTGACGTCCACCGACAGCCCCGCCAGGGCGATGCCCTGCCGGGTGACCAGGGGAAACTTGTAGGACTGCCAGAAGAGGCGTCGACCATCCGGAGCCGTCATGCGCTCGACGAGTCGGCTCGGCTTGAGTTCGTTCATCACCTGCTCGTCGACCTGGCGAAAGCGTGGCGCCGCCTCTGGCCAGATGGTGAAGTCGTCCTGGCCGAGGACCTCGTCACGGGTCAGTTCCAGCTGCTGCAGAAAGGGCTCGTTGACATAGCGGTAGCGCCAGTCGCGGTCCTTGATGTAGGCGATGAAGGGCCCGTTGTTCATGAAGGCGGAAAAGTTGATGTCCAGCTCTTCCAGCTGGCGCAGGGTCTCTCGCTGTTGCAGCAGGATGCTGACCTGCCGGGCCAGCCGTTGCAGGTTGTCGACCTGAGCCGCCTCGAAATGCCGGACCCGGTCGTCCATCACGCAGAGGGTGCCGAGGGCGATCCCGTGCCGGTCGAGCAGGGGAATGCCCAGGTAGGCGCGCATCCGTTCCAGCCCGGGTGCTGCCCTCAGGTGTGAGACGCGCGGGTCCCGTTGCAGATCCTCCACCAGAAAAGGCTGGCGAGGGGTGCGAATCGCCAGGTGGCAGAGCGAGGCGTCGGCCGGTACCTCGGCTACCGTCATGCCCTGACAGGCCTTGAACCAGAGGCGATGTCGATCGGCGAGGGTGATGAAGGCCACCGGCGCCCGGGTCAGCTGGCAGGCCAAGGCGACGATGTCTTCGTAGGCGGCTTCGACACCGCTATCGAGAATCTGCAGCTCGCTCAGGGCGTGGAGACGCTGGGCGTCATCGGGGTGAGTCATGCGGGCTCGCGAGGGCGGGGTCTCTGACTAGAGCATAGTATCCGGGGCGACAGAGGAAAACTGTAGCCTTGCGGCAGTCGCCCAGGCGCCGGTCGCTACCGGCGCCTGGGCGTTGGCGGACTAGCGGCGGGGTTGCAGCAGCAGCGCCACCAGGGCGCTCCAGCCGGTCTGGTGGGAAGCCCCGAGTCCGCGGCCGTTTTCGCCGTGGAAATACTCGTGGAACAGCACCAGGTCGCGACTGCGCGGATCGTTCTGCAGTTGCGGATAGTCGACCATGCTCGGGCGTTTGCCGTCGGCATCCTTGAGGAACAGCCGCGTCAGGCGCTGGCTGAGGCCGTCGGCGACCTCTTCCAGATTGGCCAGGTAGCCAGAGCCGCTGGGGTATTCCACCGAGAAGCTGTCGGCGTAGTAACGGTGGAATTCGTGCAGCGACTCGATGAGCATGTAGTTGATCGGCATCCACAGTGGCCCGCGCCAGTTGGAGTTGCCGCCATAGAGCCGCGAATCCGATTCCGCCGGTTGGTAGCGGGCGCTGAGCAGGTTGCCGTCGGCCTGGCGCATCTCGAAGGGTTGCTGTTCGTGGGCCTTGGACAGCGAGCGGATGCCGTATTCGGAAAGGAATTCGTTGTCATCCAGCATGCGCTTGAGCAGCAGCTTGGTGCGATGGCCGCGCAGCAGCGAGAGCAGGAATCTATTGCCCTGGCCGGGCTCGGTCCAGCGCGAGACCAGCCGGGCGAGATCCGGTCGCTGGCGCAGGAAGCCACGCAGTCGTCCGCCGAGGCCGGGGAGGCCCTCGTGCTCGCGCTGTTCCAGGACCTGTACCGCGAACAGCGGGATGAGGCCGACGATGGACCTCAGGCGCAGCGGCTCGGCGCTGCCATCCGCCTTGTGCAGGACGTCGTAGAAGAATTCGTCCTGTTCGTCCCAGAGGCCGTCTTCGCGATCATCGCTGTGGTTGATGGCGCCGGCGATGTGCAGGAAGTGCTCGAAGAACTTCACCCCGAGATCGACGTACACCGGATTTTCCTTGGCCAGCTCCAGGGCGATGCGCATCAGGTCCAGGGCATAGGCGGCCATCCAGGCGGTGCCGTCGGCCTGGTCCAGGTGATAGCCCTCCGGCAGGGGGGCCGAGCGATCGAAGAGGGCGATGTTGTCCAGGCCGAGGAAACCGCCCTGGAAGATGTTGCGACCCTCGGTGTCCTTGCGGTTGATCCACCAGGAAAAATTCAGCAGCAGCTTGTGGAAGACGCGTTCGAGGAAGACCCGGTCGCCGACCCCGGTCAGAGACTTTTCCTGCAGGTAGACGTGCCAGGTGGCCCAGGCGTGCACCGGCGGATTGGCGTCCTCGAAATTCCACTCGTAGGCCGGCAGCTGGCCATTGGGGTGCATGAATCTGTCCTTCACCAGCAGCAGCAGCTGCTGCTTGGCGAAGCCGGGATCGATCAGGGCATAGGCCACCGCCTGGAAGGCCAGGTCCCAGGAGGCGTACCAGGGGTACTCCCACTTGTCCGGCATGGAGACGATGTCGAAATTGAGCAGGTGGCGCCAGTGGCCGTTGCGGATGCGCTGGCGCTGCGCCGGCGGCGTCGGTTGTGCGGGATCGCCGTCGAGCCAGCGGTTGACCTCGAAATAATAGAGCTGCTTGGACCAGAGCAGGCCGGCCAGGGCCTGACGCTGCACCAGGCGCGCATCGGGATCGGCGATCTTTTCCTGCAGGGCGGCATAGAAGGCATCGGCTTCGGCGATGCGCTCGGCGAAGATCGCATCGGCATCCACCGACAGCGCATTGGTCGGCGCCAGGCGCAGGTAGACCACGGTCTTGGCGCCACCCTCCAGCTCCACGGTGAAATGGGCAGCCGCCTTGCTGCCGAAGTCGCGGCGGATCGCCTCGCGGGCGCCGCGCACCACGTATTCGTTGATGCCGTCCTTGAAGGGGCCCTCGGCGGCTTCACCGGTCAGGCGGGGCAGGTTGGTTTCGTTGTTGCAGAACAGCCACTCGGCCTCGCGCGGGCCCCAGGCGCTGACCACCAGGTCGGGCCGGTCGAAATAGCTGGCGCGGACCTGGTCGCCTTCCAGGCTGAGCATGGAGCGCGGCGGGGTGCCGGTCCAGGCCCAGGTGTTGCGCGACCAGATCTGCGGCAGCACTCGCAGGCTGGCGCGCTCGGTCCCGCGGTTTTCCACGGTGACCCGCATGAGGATGTCGTCGGGGGTGTGCTTGGCGTATTCGACGGTGACGTCGAAATAGCGATCCTCGGCGAAGACGCCGGTATCGAGGATCTCGTATTCGCGATCCTCCAGGCCGCGCCGGGCGTTTTCCTCGGCGAGCTGGGCATAGGGAAAGGCGGCGTGGGGATACTTGTAGAGCATCTTCTGGTAGGCGTGGCTTGGCACCCCGTCCAGGTAGAAGTACAGCTCCTTGACGTCCTCGCCATGGTTGCCTTCGGCGTTGGTCAGGCCGAACAGCCGTTCCTTGAGGAAGGGATCGCGCTCGTTCCACAGGGCGATGCCCAGGCACCATTGCTGAGCCTTGTCGCAGAAACCGGCGAGGCCGTCTTCACCCCAGCGATAGGCGCGGCTGCGCGCATGGTCATGGGGGAAGTAGCGCCAGGCGTCGCCATCGGCGCTGTAGTCTTCACGGACCGTGGCCCACTGGCGCTCGCTCAGGTAGGGCCCCCACTGTCGCCAGGCGGCGGCATCGGTATCAGCCAGGCGCTGGCCTTCTCGGGTATGCAGGATGCCCGGGGCGGGATGTGCCGTCATCGTGTCTCCAGATTCAGGTAACGGTTAAGGCTCGAGGATAGATCACCATTGTGGCGTGCAACGACCTGCCTTGGCGTATCGCTGCAGTTTTTAGTGCCTGTCTGACCGGAAAAAATTCACGCCGTTGCGGTTTTCGTCACAGGGCCTGGGCGGGCGCAAGGGCTCTATCCCGGGCAAGCGGCGAACGAAAAAAAGCCCCACGCCGGGTCGGCGTGGGGCCTTCTGGTCATCGCGAAGCGCCCGCCGCTCGCGCAGCGGGCCTGGCAGCGAGCTACAGGGCCATGTCGTTGGCGGCCTTTTCGGCGCGCGGAGCGCTGGCGGTGGCCTTGGCGTTCTCGGTGCCGGTGGCGACCGGCGGGGTGGCCAGTTGCAGGACTTCGGCGGTGTAGTTCCACTCCTGCTGCACGCGCGCCGGGTCGCTGTTCAGCTTGGTGCCGTAGCTGGGCACGATCTGGTGCAGCTTGGCTTGCCACTCCGGGGTCGCGACCTTGTCCTTGAACACCTTCTCCAGCACGCTGAGCATGATGGGCGCGGCGGTCGAGGCACCCGGGGAGGCGCCCAGCAGGCCGGCGATGCTGCCGTCCTTGGCCGCGACGATCTCGGTGCCCAGCTTCAGCACGCCACCCTTGTCGGCGTCGCGCTTGATGATCTGCACGCGCTGACCGGCCTGCCACAGGCGCCAGTCTTCCTTCTTGGCGTTGGGGAAGTACTCGCGCAGGGCGGCCATGCGGTCGTCATCCGACAGCATCAGCTGACCGGCGAGATATTCCACCAGCGGGTACTCGGCCACGCCCACGCGGACCATCGGCCAGGCGTTGTGGGTGTTGGTGCTGGTCAGCAGGTCCAGGTAGGAACCCTGTTTGAGGAACTTGGTGGAGAAGGTGGCGAAGGGCCCGAACAGGATCACTCGCTTGCCGTCGAGCATGCGGGTGTCCAGGTGCGGTACCGACATCGGCGGGGCGCCGACCGACGCCTTGCCGTAGGCCTTGGCCAGGTGCTGCTGGGCGATCTCGGGGTTGTCGGTGACCAGGAAGGAGCCACCCACCGGGAAGCCGGCGTAGTCGTTGGCTTCGGGGATGCCCGACTTCTGCAGCAGGTGCAGGGCACCGCCACCGGCGCCGATGAAAACGAACTTGGCGTCGGTCTCGGTCTTCTTGCCGTCCTTGAGGTTCTTGTACTCCACGCGCCAGCTGCCGTCGGCATTGCGGGTGATGTTCTCGACTTCGCTGGACAGGTTCAGCTTGAAGTTCGGCTTGGACTGCAGGTTGGCGGCGAACTGGCGGGTGATCTCGCCGAAGTTGACGTCGGTGCCCAGCGGACTCCAGGTGGCGGCGATCTTCTGCTTGGGATCGCGACCTTCCATCATCAGCGGAACCCACTGCTTGATCTGCGCGGGATCCTCGGAGAACTGCATGCCGGAGAACAGCGGGCTGGCCTTGAGCGCCTCGTAGCGCTTCTTCAGGAAGGCGATGTTCTCGTCACCCCAGACGAAACTCATGTGCGGGGTGCTGTTGATGAAGCTCTTCGGGTCCTTGAGGACACCGTTCTTGACCTGCCAGGACCAGAATTGACGGGAGATCTGGAAGGCTTCGTTGATCTCGATGGCCTTGGCGATGGTGACCTTGCCGTCCTTGTCTTCCGGGGTGTAGTTCAGCTCGGCCAGGGCGGAGTGGCCGGTACCGGCATTGTTCCAGCCGTTGGAGCTCTCGTCGGCGACCTGGTCCAGGCGCTCGACCATTTCCATGGTCCAGTTCGGCTCCAGCTCGTTCAGCCAGATGCCCAGGGTGGAGCTCATGATGCCGCCGCCGATCAGCAGGACGTCGACCTTCTTGGTGTCTTCGGCCTGTGCGGTGCCCAGGGCGGAGGCGATGGCGACGCCGAGCAGCGCGCCAGTCATTTTCTTCAGCATGTGATCTCTCGTTCGATAGAAGCTGGGTCTGCTTATCGAGTTTCGGTGCGGTGCGGCACCATGGCACATGGGGGATGTGCAGTGGGCAAGGCAGAATGCAGCCGGAAACACGCAAGGGCAGGTTCTTTTCCCTCCACCGCCCCTCTCTCATGAGTCACCGGAGGAGTCGGAGCAAAAACGCAAGGCGCGGCCTTGGCAGCGGCTGACCGGCGACAGAGGTCTCGGGCGCGACTGCGTGCGCGTGGCGTAATTGTTGCCGGACATTTTAAAGGGAAGGGGTAGGACTGCCTAGCCCGTAATTCACTGGCTTTGCCTATTAGCCTTTAGTCTAACCCTCTGTGACGACGGTCAAAGTCCCGTCAGCTGCCGCTCCAGGCGAACCGGAGCGGTCTGGGCGGCTTTCCACGAGGAGCCGGCGGCACCGACGAAAGCGGTCGGAAAGCCGCCGGAGGGTCGTCGTTCAAGTGTGGAGAGGTCGATCAGACGAAGCGCCAGGCGAGAAAGCGACTCTGCTTCTGGCCCTGGGCCATGGCCACCACGCGACTTTCGCTGACCTGTTCGCGGCGCAGCGCCGCCTGCAGCGGCGGCAGATTGCTGGCCTTGGACACCAGGCAGGTGAACCAGCCGACCTGACCGGCAAAGGCGCGACTCTCGCGGATCATCCGCTCGACAAAGACGGCCTCGCCCCCGGGGCACCAGAGTTCAGCCGCCTGGCCGCCGAAATTGAGCAGGGGTACCTGCTTGCCGGTGGTCTTGCCCAGATTCTTCCACTTGCGCCGGCTGCCGCGCACGGCATCGTCGGGGCTGGCGTGGAAGGGCGGATTGCACAGGGTGGCGGCGTAGCGCTCACCGGGTTGCAGGATACCGGCGAAGATCGCCTGGGGATCCGGCTGGCGGCGCAACTCGATGGCGGCGGCGCAATCCGGATTGGCCGCCAGGGTGCGGCCGAAGGCAGCCAGCGCCGCCGGGGCGATGTCGCTGCCAACGAAATGCCAGCCATACTCCTTGAAGCCGATCAGCGGATAGACGCCATTGGCGCCCGTACCCACGTCCAGCAAGCGCGTCGTCGCGCCACGAGGAATCTTGCCGCCATTGTCCTCGGCCAGCAGATCGGCCAGATGATGCAGGTAGTCGGCGCGACCGGGAATCGGTGGGCAGAGGAAATCGGCAGGGATGTCCCAATCGCGCACGCCATGGTGCAACGCCAGTAACGCGCGATTGAGTGCGCGGACGGCCTGGGGATCGGTGAAGTCGATGGACAGATTGCCCCGCGGCGTCGGCGCCACGAACGGCCTGAGCGCCGGGCTCGTGCGCATCAGCGCGGGAAAGTCGTAGCTGCCCTGGTGGCGATTGCGGGGATGCAGGGGC
>NZ_WHOV01000010.1:0-11232 GCF_009765395.1 Pseudomonas sp. BAV 4579
CATGGACGGCCCGTGTAGGCCGACCCCGGAACGGCGCTGGCGTGAGCGGACCCGCAGCGCAGCGGAAGGCCGGATGTTCGGGGCAAGCGGTTTTGGTTACTTTTGTCGCGACTGACAAAAGTGACTCGCTCGGAAGAGCGAAACAAGAAGTGCCAGCAAAACTCGATAATCAGCTAGCACATCAAGACGATGGTTGGCTTGGGCAACGTTGGGCTTCGCTGTCGCTCAACCCAACCTACCGGACCCAACCTACGCCCCACTCCCCAAAATTTCCCGCCCACCCGACCTTTTGCTTAGGGACCTAAGCATCCCTTCGGCGTAGAATCCACATTCTTAGTGTGCTTTCGATAACACCCGCAGAGGTCGTCATGTCCCACCGTATTCGCCATCCCGGTTTCGCTGCCAAGCGCCAGAGCGCCGAGCAGGCCGCGCAGTTCATTGGTCACGGCATGACCGTGGGCATGAGCGGCTTCACCGGGGCCGGTTACCCCAAGGCCGTGCCCGGCGCCCTGGCCCAGCGCATCACCGCCAGCCACGGCGCCGGCGAGGCCTTTCGCATCAAGGTGCTGACCGGCGCCTCCACCGCACCGGAGCTGGACGGCGCCCTGGCGCGGGTCGATGGCATCGAGTTGCGAGTGCCCTTCCAGTCCGATCCGGAGTTGCGCAGCCGCATCAACGCCGGTGGCCTGGAGTACATGGACATCCACCTGGGCCAACTGGCGGAAAAGGTGCGCTATGGCTTCTTCGGCAAGATCGACGTGGCGGTGGTGGAGATCGCTGCGATCCGCGAAGACGGTCTGCTGGTGCCCTCCTCTTCGGTGGGCAACAACAAGACCTGGCTGGACATGGCCGATGCGGTGATCCTCGAGGTCAATCGCTGGCAGCCCGACGCCCTGGACGGCATGCACGACATCTACACCGACGGCGCCCTGCCGCCCCGGCGCACGCCGATCCCACTGACACATCCCGGCGACCGCATCGGCTCGCCCTATCTGGAGGTGCCGCTGGACAAGGTGGTGGCCGTGGTGGAGACCGATGCGCCCGACCGCAACAGTCCGTTCAAGGCCCCGGACGCCGCCTCCCAGGCCATCGCCGGGCATCTGCTGGACTTCCTCCGTTTCGAGGTGCGCCAGGGTCGTATCCCCGCCAATCTGCTGCCGCTCCAGTCGGGGGTCGGCAACATCGCCAACGCCTTCATGCAGGGCCTGGCCGCGAGTGAGTTCCAGGGGCTGACCGCCTTTACCGAGGTGATCCAGGACGGCATGCTGGAACTGCTTATCAGCGGCAAGATGGAACTGGCCTCGGCCACCTCCTTCTCCCTGAGTCCGGCGGGTATCGAGCGCTTCGTCGAGCACGCCGAGTCGCTGCGCCAGCGCATCATCCTGCGCCAGCAGGGCGTGAGCAATCACCCGGAACTGGTGCGGCGGCTGGGCTGCATCGCCCTGAACGGCATGCTCGAAGCCGACCTCTATGGCAACGTCAACTCCACCCACCAGATGGGTACCGGGATGATGAACGGCATCGGCGGCTCCGGCGACTTCGCCCGCAACGCCTATCTGTCGGTGTTCATGGCGCCGAGCATGGCCAAGAACGGGCTGATCTCGACCCTGGTGCCCATGGTCAGTCACGTCGATCACACCGAGCACGATGTCTCGGTGATCGTCACCGACCAGGGCCTGGCCGACCTGCGCATGCTCAGCCCCAAGCAGCGCGCCCGTGCCATCCTGGAGCACTGCGTGCATCCGAGCTTCCGTCCGGCACTGGAGGATTACTTCGACCGCGCCCTGGCCGGCAGCCATGGCAAGCACACCCCGCACCTGCTGCCCGAGGCGCTGGCCTGGCACGAACGCTACCTGGTCACCGGCAGCATGCTCGGCCCCACCGCCCAGGAAGCCCACGACTGAAAGGCAAGGCGCCCGAGGCCTCTCGGGCGCCCTTTCGCTCCGCCATCCCTGCCGTCCGTCGCCCATATGCAACTTATTGTGACTTTTTGCCAGCGCGCTGTGTAAAAAGCTGCCTTGTCGGATTCCCAGCCGACATTCCGGGTGATAAAAGACGTGAAATCTCTGAGCAATGTCCTTGATCTGCAAGGGGCATTGCCGTTCGCGGTTGTTCTAACCCCGCCCCCCCTTTCGAGAGCTGCCACCGTGAAGATCTGTCATCAACTTGCCGGCCTGTTGCTGGCTGGCTTGGTCGGGCTGAGTCCGGCCGTCCTGGCCCAGACCCCACCGAAGGTCAAGGCCGCGGCGGCCGCCACCGCCCAGCGCCTGGCCTCGAACCACGCCCTGGTCGTCGACCTCAAGACCAACCAGGTACTCTTTTCCCAGAATCCCGACCAGGTCGCCCCCATCGCTTCGGTGACCAAGCTGATGACCGCCATGGTGGTGCTCGATGCCCGGCTGCCGCTGGAGCAGACCATCGACATCGACATCAGCGAGAATCCGGCCATGCGCGGCATCTTCTCGCGGGTGCGCCTGGGCAGCCAGCTGACCCGGCGCGACATGCTGCAACTGGCGCTGATGTCCTCGGAAAACCGCGCCGCCACCAGCCTCGCCCATCACTATCCGGGTGGCCAGCGGGCCTTCGTCGCCGCCATGAATGCCAAGGCGCGCGCCCTGGGCATGAGAAACACCCGCTACGCCGAGCCCACCGGCCTGTCGCCGCTGAACGTCTCCACCGCGCGTGACCTGGTCACCCTGCTCAAGGCCACCGAGCACTACCCGCTGCTCGGCCAGCTCAGCACCACCCCGGAAAAGACCCAGGCCTTCCACAACCCCAACTATGCGCTGGGCTTTCGCAACACCAACCACCTGGTCTACAACGCCGACTGGAGCGTGCAGCTGACCAAGACCGGCTATACCGACAAGGCCGGTCACTGCCTGGTGATGCGTACCGTGATGGCCGGTCGTCCGGTGGCCTTCGTGGTGATGGACGCCTTCGGCAAGTTCACCCACATGGCCGACGCCACCCGCGTGCGCCGCTGGCTGGAAACCGGCGCCCTGAGCCCTCTGCCGGGCGCGCCCAAGGCCGGTCGCAGCACGGTGCTGGCGCGGCAGTAAGTTCTTGTCTGGCATGCCAGGAAGCCGCGTCTCGACGCGGCTTCCTGCTGTCCAGCACCTGGTGCTCGAAGAGCGGACGCCTGCTGCCCCGGCGAATCGGCCTCCTGGACTCCTTTGACCGCCGAGACGGGCACCCCGGGCATAAGGTGCGGTCTAGGGCTGTATCCCCTGCCTGGAACGCCCCATGAGCAAAGACGCGATCGCCCACGAGTACTACGAAACCCTCACCGGCCGCTGCTGGCTGGATGACGTGCGCGAATGGCGCCGCCTGCAGGCCGAGGCCCAGGCCGCCGCCGATCGCTACCTGGCCTGCCCGGAGGATCTGGGCACGCCCGAGCGCGAGCGCCTGGAGCAGCGCTGGCGCGCCATCAATGAGGAGGCCGGTGCCTTCTGGCAGCGCATGTGGGCGAATCTGGATCGTCAGTGAGTGCCAGGTGGCGACTGCTGCAGCGTCAGGCTAAAGACTTCGAAGCCTAGAGCACGCCAGAAGTCCTGCCCCCGGGCGTTGCAAGCAAGGACATTGAGTTGCACCGGCTGGTCCGCCGGCCACAGCCGATCGCGCAGATGGCCGTAAAAAGCCCGACCTAGGCCCTGCCGACGCTCTGCCGGCGCTATATAGAGATGACGCAGGAAGATTCGGTCGTCTTCCATGCGATAGAGTCCATAGCCCACCGGCACGCCGGCCCTTTCGGCCACGATGGCTTGGTACTCGTTATGGCTCAGCCAACCTGCCATGCGCTGGCGCAAGGCTGCTTCGGCAAGCGGCTGCGGACTGCCCTGATCGCGCTGTAGGCCTGCATTGAAGCCAGTCAGCAACTCAAGGTCGGCGAGTCCGGCCTGCCGATAGACGACCATCATCGCTAGACCAGCCCTTCCGCCCTCAACTCGCTCTTGAGATAGGCGTAGTACACCGGCGCCGCCACCAGCCCGGGCAGACCGAAGGCCGCCTCGAACACCAGCATGGCCACCAGCAATTCCCAGGAACGGGCGCTGATCTGGCCGCCGACGATGCGGGCGTTGAGGAAGTATTCCAGCTTGTGGATGGCGATCAGGTAGCCCAGCGCCGCCACCGCGACCCAGATCGACAGCGACAGGCCGGCGATGAAGATCAGGGTGTTAGACATCAGATTGCCGATCACCGGCAGCAGGCCAAGGATGAAGGTGAGGATCACCAGGGTCTTGGCCAGCGGCAGATGGACATCGAACAGCGGCAGCACGCCGAGCAGGAAGATGCCGGTCAGGGTGGTGTTGAGCAGCGATATCTTGATCTGGGCGAAGACGATGTTGCGAAAGGCCTGGGCCACCAGGCCGAGACGCACCAGCAGCGCGCCGGACAGCGGGCGCAGGCGCTCGGGATCGGGGGTGGGCTGCAGGGCGACGATGGCACCGAGGATCATGCCGATCAGCACGATGACGAAGGTCCGCGCCGCGTCGCGACCGAACAGCTGCAACTGCGCCACATGGGCGCGCACCCACTCCACCAGCTCCTGCTTCATGCTGTCGGCGTTGGCCGGCAGATAGGCGTCCAGCGAAGGCGGCAACTGGGCGCGGGCGCGCTCGGTGAGCACCATGAACTTGTCCAGCAGCCGTCCGGGGTTCTGCACCTCCTGGATGATGAAGCTGGTGAACCAGACGAAGAACAGCGTCAGCAGGCTCACCACCAGGGCGCCGAGCAGGGCCACGGCGAGCCAGCGCGCGCCGCCGCCGGGCATCTGCCGCTGCAGGCGCCCGGCCAGGGTGTTGACCAGTTCATACACCAGCAGGCCGGCCAGCAGGCTGGGCAGGAGCTTGAGCGGGAGAACCAGATAGAGCGCGGTGAAGACGATGATCCAGCTGGCCAAGATGGCCTGGCGTTGCGTGAAGGCGTACATAGATTACCGGCGGCAGAATCCCTGCCCGCAGTCTGACAGTCTGCCGCCTCGCCGCCCAGCCTGAACGCAGAAGAAAGCCTTCGACCTCTGTTACCCGGCGTTACCTGGCAGGCGCCCCTCAGCCAGCCAGTTCCGCGGCACAGACCCGGGCGCGGCCCTGGTGCTTGGCCGCATAGAGCTGGGCATCGGCGGCGGTGATCAGGGCGGCCGGATCGACGGTGGTCGGCGGCAGCGCGGTGGCCACGCCCAGACTCAGGGTGACGTAGCCGGTCACCGAGGAATAGCCGTGGGTCAGGCGCTGGTCGTGCACCTGTTGCAGCAGCCGCTCGGCGACCTGGGTGGCGCCTTCGAGATCGGTACCCGGCAGCAGGCAGCCGAATTCCTCGCCGCCGTAGCGCGCCAGCAGGTCATAGGGTCGGAACAGGCCCTGCCCCAGCGCCTGGGCGACCTGGCGCAGGCACTGGTCGCCGGCCAGGTGGCCATAGTGGTCGTTGTAGGCCTTGAAGTGATCGATATCCATGAGGATCAGCGAAAACGGCGTGCCTTCGCGCTGACTCTGGCGCCAGCCGCGCAGCAGCGCCTCGTCGAACTGGCGACGATTGGCGACGCCGGTGAGGCCATCGACCAGGGCGATGCTGCGCAGGGCGTCGCGTTGCGCCTTGAGGGTCAGCTGGGTGCGCACCCGAGCGCGGACGATGACCGGATTGATCGGCTTGCTGATGAAATCCACCGCGCCCAGCTCCAGGCCGGTCACCTCTTCGTCCGGGCCTTCCTGGCCGGTGACGAAGATCACCGGGATGGCGGCCGTGGCCGGCTCGGCCTGCAGCCGGCGCAGGACCTCGTGGCCGTCGAGCTGGGGCATCATCACGTCGAGCAGGATCAGATCCGGCTGCTGGGCCAGGGCCAGTTGCAGGGCCTGGGCGCCGCTGGTGGCCATCAGGGTCTCGCAATCCTGGCGAAAGAGTTCGTGGAGGATGCGGATGTTCAGCGGTTGGTCGTCGACGATCAGCAGCTTGGGCTTGCTGCGTCCGGCGGCCTGCGCGGTCGGCGGAGTCATAGGGCTTCCTTCAGATCAGGCAGGGTAGTGAGTGCCGCCGCGAAGTCGAGGGTCTCGACCTGGGCGCGCAAGAGGTCGTAGCGCACCTGGGCTTCGGCGCGGCAGTGCACGGGCAGCTCGGCGATCAGTTCCAGGGCATCGAGATTGCCCTGGCTGAGCAACTGTTCGAGTTCGTCCAGGCGGGCGCGCCAGTCGACCTGGGTGTCGGTGGGGGTTGCGGTTTCGGCAATGACGGGCGGTGGCAGGAGCTCGGCCAGGGCGCTGCGCAAGTCGACCAGGGCTTCGTCGAGCAACTGTCGCAGGGTCGTCAGTTCCATCGCCACCTCCAGGGGGACACTCGCGCCGGCCTTGCCGGCGCGTTCGCCTTCGGCGGCGCGCGCGGCCAGACGCTGGGCACCCATGGTGCCGGCGCTGCCCTTGAGGGAGTGTAGTACGGCCACCGCTGCCTCGCTGTCGCCGGCGTGCCAGGCTCGGGCCAGTCCTTCCAGCAGGCTGACGGAGTCCTCGGCAAAGCGTTCCAGCAGCGTGCCGAACAGCCGGGCATCGCCTCCGAAGCGGCGCAGGACGAGGCTCAGGGGTTCCACCTGGCGATCCTCGCCGACCGGCGCGGCAACGGACGCGGCGCTGACCTCCTGGCCGGTCAGGCGTTGCAGGCGGGCGACCAGCAATTCCAGGTCGATGGGCTTGCCGATATGGTCGTCCATGCCGGCGGCCAGGCAGGCGTCGCGGTCGGTATGGGAGGCATTGGCGGTCATCGCCAGGATCGGCAGGGTACGGAAACGCCCATCGGCGCGGATGCGGCGGGTGGCTTCCAGGCCATCGATGTCGGGCATCTGCATGTCCATGATGACCACGTCCAGCGGCGCGCCGGAGAGCACCCGCTCGACGCCTTCCAGCCCACCCTCGGCCAGTTCCACCTGGGCGCCCTGGGCCAGCAGCAACTCGGCGGCCACCTGGCGGTTGAGGGCATTGTCTTCCACCACCAGCAGCCGCAGGCCGGCCAGCCGGTGGCTCTCGTCGACCACCGCGGCGGCGTGCACACCGGCCGGGATCTCGGCGCCCAGGGCCCGCTCCACCACCTCGACGATCTGCGCCGGGGTCACCGGCTTGGTCAGGTAGTCGTCGAAGGGCGCATCGGCGCTCTGCTGGGTTTCGGACAGGAAGTCGCGGCCGAAGCCGGTGAGCATGATGACCTTGGGCCGGTTGTCGGCCTGCCGCTCGCGCAGCCGCCGGGCCGCCAGCAGGCCATCGCCGTCGGGCATGCGCCAGTCCATCAGCACCGCCTCATAGGGCTGCGCCTGCTGCTGGGCCTGCGCGACCCGCGCGAGGGCGGCGGCGCCGCTGGTGACCAGGTCCACCTGCCAGCCGAGGGCGGCCAGGGTTTCCACCAGCACCTCGCCGACCAGGGTGTTGTCGTCGGCCAGCAGCACCCGCCGGCGTACCGGCGCGAGCTGGGCCTCGCCCTGGCTGTCCACCGCCAGGGCGGCATCGAACCAGAAGCGGCTGCCCACCCCCAGCTCGCTCTCCACCTGCAACTGGCCGTCCATCAGCTCCACCAGGCGCTTGCAGATGGCCAGGCCCAGCCCGGTCCCGCCAAAGCGCCGGCTGATCGAGGCCTCGGCCTGGGTGAAGCCCTGGAACAGCTGCTCCTGATGGGCCGGACTGATGCCGATACCGGTGTCCTGCACCGAGAATTCCAGACGCAACTGACCATCCGCCCGCGCCAGCTGGCGCACGCTGACCAGCACCTGCCCCGCCTCGGTGAACTTGAGGGCGTTACCGGCCAGGTTGATGAGGATCTGCTGCAGGCGCAGGCTGTCGCCGATCAGGGCGGTGGGCAGCCCGGCATCCAGGTGGTAGTTGATCTCGACGTTCTTCTCGCCGCTGTTGCCCGAGAGCACCACGCCCAGGTTGCGCAGCACCTGCTCCAGGCTGAAGGGATGGACATCCAGCTGCAGCTTGCCGGCTTCGATCTTGGAATAGTCCAGCACATCGTTGAGCAGCCCCAGCAGCGAACGCGCCGCCTGCTGGGTCTTGGTCAGGTAATCGCCCTGGCGCGCGTCGAGCGTGGTGCGCTGCAGCAGTTGCAGCATGCCCAGCACGGCGTTCATCGGGGTGCGGATCTCGTGGCTCATGTTGGCCAGGAAGGACGACTTGGCCTGGCTGGCCAGATCGGCGCGGGTACGCTCTTCGCGTAACCGGTGTTCCAGCTCCAACTGCTCGGTGATGTCGCGGTTGATGCCCACCACCCGCAATACCCGGCCGCGCGGATCGCGCTCGGTGCGGGCGCCAGCGATGATGTGCCGCAGCGAGCCATCCCGACGGCGGATGCGGAACACCGGATCGAACACCGCGCGACCGGCCATGGCGGCGCCCAGGCGCTCTTCGGCGCTGCCCAGGTCGTCGGGGTGCACGCGGTCGCGCCAGTCGTTGTAGGTGATGCCGCGAGTGCGCTGCTCCTCGCTCCATTCGTAGAGATCGAACATCCGCTCGTTGCACTGCACCTGGCCGGTGTCGGGCTGCCAGCACCAGATGCCGAGCTGGGCAACATCGGCAGCCATGGTCAGCTGATCGCGGGTCTGCACGAGCGCTTGGCGCTGGCGACTCTGTTCGGTGATGTCGGCGATGATGGCCACCGCCAGGCGCTCGCCATCGGTCCACATCACCCCCAGGCTCAGGGTGATGGGGAAGACACTGCCGTCCGCCCGGCGCCCCTCCATTTCCTGGCCCTGTTGAGCGGTATTGTCGTCGGGCACCGCCTGCGAGCAGCTGAACAGCGCCTCGTAGCCGGCCAGATAGCCGGGAATCAGCCGGCGAATGGGTTGACCGATCACCTCGGCCGCGCGATAGCCGAAGATGCGTTCGCCGGCCGGGTTGAAGGAGCGCACCAGGCCATTGCTGTCCACGGTGACGATGGGGCTGACCGCGGTGTCCAGGATCGCCCGGGTCAGGGCCAGGCTGGCAGCCAGCTCCTGCTCGGCGGCCTTGCGCTCGGTGACATCGGAGGCGATGCCCAGATAGCCGCTGACCTGGCCCGAGACATCGCGCATGGTGGTCACCACCAGGCTGACGTCGCGGTGTTCGCCGTCGCGGCGGACGAAGGTCCACTCGCGGGCATCGGCACCGGCGCGTTCGGAGCGCTCCACCAGCACCCGGAAGCCGGCGACCGGCAGCCCGTATTCGGCTTCCAGGGCCGCGCCCTGGGTCGCCAGTTCTTCCGGCAGATGGAAGTCGCTGGCCTGCCAGAGCCCCACCACCTCGGCGGCACGATAGCCCAGCAGGCGCTCGGCGCCTTCATTGAACAGGGTGATGCGACCCTCGTGGTCGGTGGCGATGATGCCCACTTCGGAGGCCGCGCGCAGCACGTCGCCGAGCAGGCGGTTGGTCTGGCTGAGTTCGACGGTGCGCTGGGCCACCTGCTCTTCCAGCCGGGCATTGAGCGCCAGGATCTCGGCCTGGGCGGCCTTCTGCAGCGAGATGTCGCGCACCGTCTTGGAGGCGCCGACCACCCGGCCGTCACGGCCGCGCATGGGCGAGACGCTGACCAGGACATCGATGAGGCGGCCGTCGCGGTGCTGGCGACGGGTCTCGAAGTGCGGTACCGGCTCGCCGCGGCCGATGCGGGCCAGCACCGACCATTCCTCGTGCTCCAGCTCGGTGGGCACCACCAGGTCGAGCAGGCGCTGGCCCACGGCTTCGCTGGCGCTGTAGCCGAACAGCTCCTCCGCGGCGTGGTTCCAGCTCAGCACCACGCCCTGGAGGTCCTTGCTGATGATGCCGTCGGACGAGCTTTCCACCACCGCGGTGAGGTTGGCCTGGTCCTGCTGATACTGGCGGCGCCGCTGGCGCGTGGTCATCACGGTGAAGGTGAGGCCGGCGGCCAGCAGGCTGAACAGCTTGCCGAACAGATGCACCAGCGGCACCGAGACCAGGTGCTGGGCGGCGACAAAGGTCGGGGTGGCGGTGAGCGCCAGTTGCCATTGGCGGCCATAGACCTTCTGCACCAGCCGCCGCTCGGTCGGTGCCTCGGTGCCCTGTTCTTCTTCCTCGCCCTGGCGATAGAACAGGCTGGGGGCCTCGGGAAGGGTCACATCGCTCAGCCGGATGATCAGTCCGGGAATGTTCAGGCGCATGCTGCCGAACATCTCACCGATGCTCAGGGGCACATAGGACCAGCCGATGGTCGCCGCCTCGCGGGCCGTCGGATCGGCCGGCGCCTGCCCGCCCTGGTAGATGGGCAGCAGCATCAGAAAGCCGGGCTCCGGCGGCTGGGAGGCCTGCAGCTGCAACGGACCGGTCAGGTGGATGTCGCCATGGCGCATGGACAGCACGGCGGCCTCGCGGCGGGTAGGATCGGAGGCCGTATCCAGGCCGATGGCCTTCAAATTGCGCCAGGCGGGTTCGAGATACTGGACGACGTAGCGATCGCCGTCGTGCGGCGCGAAGGTGCGGATGCTGAAGTCGGGCCAGCCGTCGGCACGAGCCTCGCGCAGAAAGCGGGCTACGTCGGCCTGAGGCACACGGCGAATGAAGCCGACGCCACGGGCACCGCGAAACTCCTGGCCCAGGTCATGGACCCGCCCGTAGTCGCCGAGCAGCTCGCGCGACAGGTTGCCGCCGGCGACCACCACCACATCACGCATGCCGATCAGGCTGTATTCGTAGATGCGCAGCCGATCCAGCACCTGATCGCGAACGTCATCGGCGACGTCGTCCAGGGCCCTGCGCAGCTGCTGTTCATTGCGCTCGGTCAGATGGCGCATGGTCAGGCTGGTCAGCAGGACGCCGAACAGAAAGACGCCGAGACTCCAGCGTACGCGAGAGGATTTGCACAGCCTGCTGAACATGAAGCCCCTGGTGGCAAAGGGTGCCACGCCGTAGATTAGGCGGTGCCAGGAGCGGGAAGCGCGGACGGAGCAGGGCCTCCACCAGACCTGGCGGTAACAGCTACCCCATCGGCGGGAAAAAAGGCTTTCTTGATACCGCGGATCGGGCGTCGGGCCGAGGCGCAGCGGGCGATCCGCGCAAAGCGGCAGGCCAGAGCAAGTTCACGCGCTAATCAGTTTTACTGTTTCTGACGAGTGGTCCAGGCCCAGTCAACGTCCGGCGGCGATTTGCTGACCTGCCGGACAGCAAAAAGGGAGCGCCGACCTGACGTCGACGCTCCCTTTTCAAGGACCTGCCGCGCGGACTAGATGCGGAAGCCACCCACCAGCCGCTGCAGGCGACCGGCCTCGGCTTCCAG
>NZ_WHOV01000109.1:0-32133 GCF_009765395.1 Pseudomonas sp. BAV 4579
GTTGAATCCACAGTCGATTGCTGTCATTGACTGATTCCGGTTTGGTATTTCCAGCACGTCTCAACAATTTCGGGAATTGACGCAAGCCTGCTCGGTAGCCGCCCCCTTGCGTTCTGAAAAGCTGTGCCAGGGTGGATGGCAGATATCAACCAGGAGCCTCACCATGAACACCGAAATCCTCCCCTTCCCCACCGCCGCCGCAGTACCGACCGCCGTCGTACCTGGCCGCCTGGTCTTCCATCGCGACGAGCCATCCCGTTTCGGCGCCATCGAAGTATTGAGCCACGATAGCGTGGTGAAGGGCCGATCGATGAAGCAGCAGCAGGAGCTCCCGTTTGATCCCGAAGATCTCGTTACCGCAGCGCAGCTGGCGGAAGTCCTTATCGATCTCGCCGGCCAGGCGGCAACACCGGCCAGCGCTGACCAGTTGGCGGCCTACGCTCGCACCCTGGCCGAGGCCTATGGTGCACATAGCCAAGCGGGTGACCTCGCCGTCGGCGACTTCGCGTTCTACCGCGAGGATTTAGATGCATACGGGCCCCTCTCCATACAGGCGGTCGCCTCGAAGATCACGGCCTACAGCAAGTACAGAGAGCTGGAGCTGGACTTCGACCAGGCGGACCTGAGCACTGCTGACAAACTGGCGGACGAGCTCGTCAGTGCCCTGGCCCTCGAAGACGCCGAACTGCGACAGCTGAAGGTGTCAGCTCGCGCAAGAGCACTGGCCGCAGCGTTCGCTAGCTAGCCATTCTGGCCGACCACTACTCCCGCCCCAGCGAGACCCTTCTCGCACAAGCCTTCCCTTGGTTACCAATCTCGCCGGCGCGCCCGGCGAGCTTTCTCGCACCCACCTACCACCGCGCGGCGCCGAGCCTCGCTATCGCAAATCTGCTTTCTGCAGGCAACCATCTAGCCACCGCAGCGGGATCCTGGGGTGCTCCCAGGCGCTGGTCGGCAGCACCGGCTGCAGGAGGTCAGGCAGCGCGCGCATTCGCTCAGCGTTGTTCCTCAGCGCCAGCCACAGACTCTCCGGATCGTCCTAAGCCACCAACAACTGGCAGACCTCCCGCCAGTTGATGGTGCCGCCCTGCTCCACCGGCGCCGGCCATCTGGTGGCCCGGGTGACACCCTGCTCATCCATCACCATGGGCGCCAGGTCGTAGATCGGCGCCAGCCGTACGCCCTCTCCGTCACGCAGGATGGCGGCGTTGCGGCCGTGGTTGTCCGTGTTGCCCACCACCTGATTGAGCAAGTCTCGCAGCAGGTACTCATCGAGTAGGCCTGGAATAGCGGCTTCCTGGCCAGAAGCCCGCCACACCCTCACCAGGGCCTCAATTATGTCTAGGTGCCCCAGGTAGCTCCCGGGCACCAGCGTATCCGTCAACGAATAGATCGACTCGACAGCGACCCGCTCAAGACCTGCGGCACCGGGTCGGCGATCTAAGCGCGGCAACCATAGGCTCGGCTGCCTACCTTCCTCGAGCATGACCCCGTCAACGGGGATCGTCTCCAGGCCGAGGCTATCGAGTGCCAGGTAGTAGAGTTACTCGCTACGAAGCACGTCCTGATCAACAGCCCGACCCTGATCGCGGGGAATTTGACGAGCCAGTGCCGAGCTGCCAAGTCGTCGTCAACGGTGCCGTCCAGGTAAAGCTCACCTTGATTACTCCCGGCCAGCAGGAGCTTTGGCGCGTCGCCGCCGGTGGCGCTTTCTATCGGCGCTCCTTATTGATAGGCGAAATCAAGGAAGTCGGGGTCCTGATGGATGACCTGGTCTCGCCGAAACGCAATCGGCACCGAGAGCAAAGGTAAACGCTCTGCCTGGCGGCAGGGTCGTTCCTACTATCTATTCTTGCAGTGCACGGCTGAGCTTTCGTGATGGCGCATCGAAAGCGGTTAAAACGCGTTGCCGCGCTCTGAGACACCGCGAAGCCAGCCGCCCCACCAATAACAACGGGTTTGAAGCAAATCACCTCAGTAACCCGTGCAAGGCGAAACAACCTTGAATAGCCATGTGCGTACGTAAGCACTTACGCGCTTAAGCACTCACGTGTTCGTTTTGAGCTACTCGGACGATGTGCGATGCGATGCTGGCCGAAGTCGGAGAGGAGCACGTGCGGCCATCACGCATCGGAGGCCGCCGGCGGACGCTCAAACCGGCGGCGCGCCTCGGACAGCCTCGAGAGGCTGAGCTTACGGACCTCAATCTTGCTCTGCTCGATATGGGCCCTCAGCATCAGTAGCGTGTCATCGCGCTTGCGCAGGCGTAGTGCCTTAAGGATGCTCACGTGCTCGTTGTAGGTCTCCTCGATGCGAGCACGCTGGGAGAAGTCCAGGCGTCGGACGATGCGAATGTGCTCCGTCACCTCGCGATGCACCCGCAGCATTTCCCGGTTGCCCGTGGCGGCTACCAGCCCGCTGTGAAAGACTTCGTCCAGTTCGGCGACCGTCTGCATGTCGGTATGGCGCTGGTCCTGCGACACGATCCAAACCTGGCAAAGGGCTTCCAGCATTTCCGGCAGGTCGACCAGCCCACACAGCCGATCTACGGCGGCGGATTCGAGCACAATGCGCAGGTCGTAGAGCTCGTCGATACGGGCGAAGTCGAGGGGCTTGACCATCCAGCCACGGCGGAACTCCACCTCCAGATAGCCCTCACGCTGCAGGCGGTACAGGGCGTCGCGTACCGGCGTTCGGGACACCTGGTAGCGCTCGGCGATCTGCGTCTCGGTGAAGCGGTCATGGGGCAGCAGATAGAAATCGAAGATCTCCTGCTTGATTCTCAGGTAGATCTGCTCGCCCAGGGCGTTGGTCTGAAACTGGGTCATGGGTTATCCCCGGGCGTCCAAGGTGTCCAGGTCGATACTGACGTGGGCGGCGACGACCTTCCACTCCCCTTCCAGACACAGCCAGGTCTGCATCTGGCGTCCGACCCGTGCGGTAACGCCATCGCTGAATTCGGTGCTGACGGTGGCGCAGTCCTCGCCGAAGGTGGTGACTACCGTGTGGTGCAGACGTCTGCCCGCCCCGACCAGTTGGCAGAGCCGTCGATACGCGGCGATGGCCTCGCTGCCATAGAGATTTTCCGCCACCCCGAAGCGCACCGTGTGGGGCGACGACCAGAAGTACCCGTCGAGCGTTTCCAGCTCGTTGGCGATCAGCGCCCGCTCGTAATCGCGAAAGGCCGCCGTTACCGCGGCCACTACCTCGGGAAGATTGATTGCGGAAACCGATGTCATGGCAGGTCCTTGTGCAGAGCGGCTTCCAGGGCCGCCAAAGAGGCCGTCCGGCCGACGATGCCGCCCTGGGCGACGATCATGTCCAGTGTCGCGCGTTTGAACGCCGGGAAATAGCTCTCCGTGGCCTCCTCGATCAGCAGACAACGGTAGCCGCGGTCATTGGCTTCCCGCATGCTGGTCTGCACGCAGACCTCAGTGGTGACGCCGGCGAACACCAGGTGGCTGACGCCCTCGGCTTGCAGTCGCTCGTGCAGACCGGTCGCATGGAACATGCCCTTGCCCGGTTTGTCGATCACCCACTCGCCCTCTATCGGGGCGACCTCGGCGAGGAGCTGGTTGCCGGGTTCGCCACGAACCAGGATGCGCCCCATCGGCCCGGGGTCGCCGACACGCATCCCGGGCAGTCCGTGGGCGTGTTTAGCAGGGGGACAATCGGACAGGTCGGGAAGGTGGGATTCGCGGGTATGGATCACCCGCAAGCGGTGCTGACGGGCCAACGCCAGCAGCCGCTGCACGGCCGGGATGATGGCTTTAAGCGGCGTCACATCGTTGCCCAGCGCCGCGCCGAAGCCGCCCGGCTCGATGAAATCCCGCTGCATGTCGATCACCACGAGCGCCGTACTGGCCGGCTTGAAGGCGAAGGCGTCGGGACGGGCGCTCACCTGGATCATACGGCCTCCGCCTGCGTCTCACCGCCCGCCATGTAGTGACCCAGCACGGCCCGGTCGGCCTGGGCGATGGCGGTCTCGAAGCCGATATGGCCATCATGCATCACCAAGATGCGGTCGGCCAGTTCCAGCAGTTCATCCAGGTCTTCGCTCAACAGCAGCACCGCCGCACCGGCATTCCTGGCCGCGACGATCCGTTGGTGAATGAGCGCCGCCGACGCGAAGTCCAGTCCGAACACCGGATTAGAGACGATCAGTACCGCGACCCCCTCGGTCAACTCCCGCGCCAGGACGGCACGCTGGACGTTCCCCCCCGATAGGGTACCGATGGGCCGCTCCGGATCGGCCGGCGTCACCTGGAAGCGCGCGATGAGGTCGCGCGCATGAGTACGGATGGCTCGGCGATCAAGGCGCCAGCCCTGGCGGCACAGCGGTGCCTGGTCGAAATTGCGCAAGGCCAGGTTCTCCGCCACGCTCAGGCTGGCGATGCAGGCATTGCGCAGCGGCTCCTCCGGCAGGCTGTAGAGGCGCAGGTCCTGCATCTCGCGGCGGGTGGCGTGATACCCCTGGCCATTCACCCGGATCTCGCCGGCACTGGCCTTGCGCTGCCCCAGCAGGGCCTCGGTGAGCTCACGCTGGCCGTTACCGGAAATCCCGGCGATACCCACGATCTCGCCGGGGCGTACGGCCAGCGACAGCCCGCTGACCGCCAGCGTCCCCTTGTCGCCTGGCACATCCAGCTTAACCACCTCCAGGCGAGGTGCCGCCTCGATCACGCCGGACCGCTCGAGCTTGGCCGCGGCGGCGCCTGCCTCGCCCATCATCCAGCTGGCCAGGAATTCGGGCGAGGTGTCCGCAACGGGCGTGCTACCGACCAGCCGGCCCTTGCGCAGGACCGTGACGTCATCGGCGAAGGCGGTCACTTCACGAAACTTATGGGTGATCATCAGCACCGAGATGTCTCCTCGATGGGCCATCTGCTGCATCAACCCCAGCACCTCATCGGCCTCCTGGGGCGTCAGGACCGAGGTCGGCTCATCGAGGATGATGAAGTGCCTTTCCAGATACAGCTGCTTGAGGATCTCGAGCTTCTGTTTTTCACCGGCAGCCAGGCTGCTCACCGGGCGCTCCAGATCCAGCCGAAATGGCATGCGCGCCATGAAGGCCGCCAGTCGCTCACGCTCTCGCGGCCAATCGATACGCCAGCCCAGGTCACCGCGTGACAGCACCAGGTTTTCCGCGACGCTGAGCCCCGGTGCCACGGTGAAGTGCTGATAGACCATGCCGATTCCGAGGGCGTGGGCGTCCCTCGGCGTGCGGATCTGTCGCTCGCGATCGTTCACCAGGATCGCGCCTTCGTCGAGCGGATCATAGCCGACGATGCCCTTGACCAGGGTGCTCTTGCCCGCCCCGTTTTCGCCCAACAGGGCGTGTACGGTCCCGCCCCTGACCTTCAGGGAGACCTCAGCCAGGGCACAAAAGCTACCGAAGGCCTTGCCGGCACCGATGATCTCAAGATCCAGGGCGCGCATGGCTCAGTCCCCCGCCAGCACGGCGAGCAGCATGGACGAGTCGCCCACCGCACCAAAGACCCCACCCTGCATCTTGACCATGTTTAGTGCGGCCAGGTGGTTGCCGTGGTCCGTGGCGCCGCAGCAGTCTTCGAGCAGGATGCATTCGAAGCCGCGGTCGTTGCCCTCGCGCATGGTGGTATGGACACAGACATCCGTGGTGATCCCGGTGAGGATCAGGTTGGCGATGCCGCGGGTGCGCAAGATGAGCTCAAGATCCGTGGCGTAGAACGACCCCTTGCCGGGCTTGTCGATGACGATCTCGCCCAGTAGCGGCGCCAGCTCCGGGATGATCTCCCACCCCGGCTCACCCCGGATCAGGATGCGACCGCAGGGACCGTCATCGCCAATGCCGGCGCCGATGTTCCGCGAGCGCCAGCGCTTGTTGGCCGGCAAGTCGGACAGGTCGGGACGATGGCCTTCGCGGGTATGAATGATAGGAAATCCCTGGGCCCGCATGATCTCGAGCACCGACTTTATGGGCTCGATGGGCGCGCGGGTCAGCGACAGGTCATACCCCATGGCATCGACATAGCCGCCGACTCCACAGAAGTCGGTCTGCATGTCGATGATCACCAGGGCGGTGTTGGCCGGATTGAGGCGACCGTCATAGGGCCAAGGGTAAGGCGCTGAGGCAAGGTGACGTGGATTCATGGATCACTCCTGCGCGGAGGCGGTGAACAGACGCTGCGGGGCGGGCAGTCCGCAGGAGCTGCCATCGGTGTGGACCACCTGGTCCTCCCACGGCAGCCGGTAGCGGCCGGCCGCCAGATCGTGCATGTAGGTGTAGGGGCAATCCTGCGCGCCACCCTTGACCGCGGAATAGCCGCGGTGGCCGAACTGGTAGATGTTGTTCTCCACCCCCCAGTGCAGGCGCGCTTCACGCACCAGGTCCGGACGCATTTCACAGCAGACGATCTCGTCGGCACGACCCCCACCCTGGTTCATCACGCTACCGTCGAAATCAACGAACATGGCTTCGCCCATCGAATCGAAGGTGCCATCGGATCCGCACATGCAGACACTGGCGGTCTGCATGAGATTGCAGAAGGCGTTGGCCTGATTGGTGATCTGCCAGGCCTGGCGGATCGGGGCGGTGTAGCCCGCCGTGCGGATCATGATCTCAGCGCCCTTGTAGGCACACTCGCGTGCCATTTCCGGGAACATGCCATCGTGACAGATGATCAGTGCCAGTTTACTACCCCGTGGACCGTCACAGACCGGAGTGCCCTGGTCGCCCGGCTCCCACGGCTCGACCGGCACCCAGGGATGCATCTTGCGGTAGTACAGGCGGATCTCGCCGGTGTCGTCGACGATTAGGCCACTGTTGAAAGGATTGCCCCGAGGATTGGCCTCCATGATGGAGAAGCAACCCCAGATGCGGTGGTCGACGCAGGCCTGGCGCAGCGCCGCCACTTCCGGCCCTTCCAGGGAGCAAAGGATCTCCGGTGAGGTATCCATGGACAACCCGTGCAGCGAGTATTCCGGGAAGACGATCAGGTCCAGGCTCGGCATGCCCCGCCGGGCCTTGCCGACCATCTCCACCACCCTCTGGGTCTGCGCCCACAAGGCTTCGCGCGTATGGGGATCCGGCAGCGACAGCTGCGCCAGACCGATCACGACGCCATTGGGCGACTTGTTCAAACCACCAAGACCACTGGACATGAGCTTTTACCTCTAGCGGGTGAGACTGAGCTCGCCGGGAGCACCAGTGAGGGTTCGATTCGGCCGGCAGGTGACGAACATCACCAGCAGCGTCAGGGCATAGGGCGCGGCGGCGAACAGGTAATAACCCGTGCTGATACCCACCGCTTGCAAAGCGGGGCCGATGGCACCGGCCGCGCCGAACAGCAAGGAGGCCCACAGGCAGTTCAGTGGTTGCCAGCGCGCGAAGATCACCAGGGCAACGGCCATCAACCCCTGGCCACTGGAAAGCCCCTCATTCCAACTGCCCGGGTAGTACAGCGACAGGTAGGCGCCACCGACACCGGCGAGAAAGCCGCCGACCGATGTCGCCCAGATGCGCACCCTGATCGGGCGATAGCCCAGGGCCTGGGCCGATTCGGCATGATCACCGACCAATCGCAGCATCAGGCCCCAGCGGGTGCTGCGCAGCCCCCAGTGCAGCAGGATGGCCAGGGCGACACCCAGGAAGAACAGCACATTGATGTTCAGTGCCGAGCGCACCCGCTCATCCGCGGACCAGTGACCCAGCGAAAACGACGGCAGCATGGGTGCCTGCGGCTGGATGAAGGCCTTGCCGAGGAAGAAGGCAAGGCCCGTTCCGAGCAGGATCATGGCGATACCGAAGGCGATGTCGTTGACCTTGGGTAGCGAGCAGACGATGCCATGCAGCAACCCCAACAGCAGGCCGGTACAGCCTGCCGCGAGCACGCCCAGCCAGGGTGAGCCGGACAGGTAGGACGCGGCATAGCCGGTCATGGCCCCCGCGACTAGGATGCCCTCCAGGCCCAGGTTGATGCGCCCGCCTTTCTCGGTGAGGCACTCTCCTAGACTGACGAACAGAAAGGGCGTACCCACCCGCACCGCGCCGGCCAGTAGCGCCAGGAAGAAGGTCAGCCAATCGAAGTTAGCCATGCTCGGGAACGCCTCCGCCCGGGGTTGCCGCCTTCGCCAACAGCCGCAGACGCCAGGCCGTGATACGCGGGCTCAGGGCTTCCCAGGCCAGCAGATTGGTGAACAGGATGCCCTCGAGGATCAGCGTCGTCGCATCGGGCAGGTCCAGGCGCCGCTGCAATAGGCTGCCGCTGGCTTCGACGCCGCCCAGCAGCGTCGCGCAGAGGATGATGGCCAGTGGGTTATGCCGGGCGGCGAAGGCCACCAGAATGCCGCTGGTGCCATAGCCGGCGATCAGCGCCGCGTTCGCACTGCCCTGCACCGCCGCGACCTCGAACATCCCGGCGAGCCCCGCCGCCGCCCCGCCGAGCAGACAGGTCATCAGTACCAGGCGATTGACGGAAAGTCCCAGCATCCGCGCGGTTCGCACGTTGCCGCCGACGATGCCCAGGGCGAAGCCGCTGACACTATGGCGCAACATGACATAGGCCAGCAGGCAGGCGATGACGCCCGCCACCAATCCCCAGTGCACGGCAAAGGCATCGCTTACCGCGCCGATGATATAGGTATCCTCGAGCGGTACGGTCGAGGGCTTGTTCAGACTCGCCGGATCGCGCAGCGGGCCTTCGACCAACTGGCGGAACAGCGCGATGCCGATGTAGGAGAGCAGCAGGCTGCCGATCGTCTCGTTGAGGCCACGACTCTGCCGCATCCAGCCCGACAGCCCGATCCACAGGCCGCCGACCAGCATGGCCGCCAGGCCCATCAGTACCAGCATCAAAGGCCCGGGAAACGCGGGTAGCCACAGGGGCAGCACCGCGGCGGCCAGACCGCCCAGGACCAGGGCCCCTTCCCCACCGATGATGATCAGTCCGGCCCGGGCTGGCAGCGCGACGCACAGTGCGGTCAGCATCAGGGGCGCGGCGCGTTGGAGGGTATTTTCCCAGGCGAAGGAAGAGCTGAAGGCGCCTTCGAAGACCAATGCGCCCGCCGCCAGCGCCGGCTTGTTCTGCACGGCGAGGAAGAGCAAAAACAGCGCGCCCGAGGACAGCACGGCGAGCAGCGTGGGCAGTCCGGGCAGCGCCCTAGCGGCCAGCCGTTGCAGCTTGTGTTCGAGGCTATTCATGCCACCCTCAGATCTGGCCCTGGACGCCTTCGACCAGGTAGTTCATACGTTCCAGCACCACGTCGGTCTGCGGCTGGCTGGTACCGTCCGCGATCACGACCGTGCCCTTGTTGTCCTTGATCGGGCCCTTGAAGATGACGAAGCTGCCCGCGAGCATTTGCGCCTTGATGGCGTCGGCCTCCTGCTTGGCTGCGTCGCTAACTTTTGCGCCGTAGGCCGAGGTCTTCACGAAGCCTTCCTTAAGCCCACCACGCATGAAGTTAATCATCGGCTTGCCGGCCTGCGCGGCCTCGACATGGGCGCGATAGGGGGTTTCCCAATTCCACTCGGCACCGGTGAGATAGCCCTTGGGCGCCAGCGCGGCCTGACTGGCGTGATAGCCACAGGTCATGACACCGCGCTTTTCGGCGGTTTCGACGATCACCTTGGGGCCGTCCACGTGACAGGTCAGGACGTCGCAGCCACGGTCGATCAGGCTGTTGGCCGCCTCGGCTTCCTTGACCGGCAGCGACCAGTCACCGGTGAAGATCACCGTCACGGTGATGCTCGGATCCACCGAACGGGCACCGAGGGTGAAGGCATTGAGATTGCGCAGTACCTGGGGCACGGGCTTGGCCGCGATGAAGCCAAGCTTCTTCGACTGGCTCATATGGCCCGCTACCACGCCATTGAGGTACTGGCCCTCATCGATGTAGCCGAAGAAACTGCCGGCATTGAGTGGATCCTTGCCCTCCTGCCAGAGGCCACCGCAGTGGGCGAAGCGGACATCGGGGTACTTCTTCGCCACCTTGAGCACATGGGGATCGAAGTAGCCGAAGGAGGTGGGGAAGATCAAGGTGGCGCCATCCTGGCGGATCATGGCCTCCATGGACTTCTGCACCGCCACGGTCTCCGGGACATTCTCCTCTTCGATCACCTTGACGTTAGGCAGCGTCTTGATGATCGCGGCAGCCTGAGCATGGGCCTGGTTGTAGCCGAAATCATCGCGGGCACCGACGTAGATGAAGCCGACGACGAGGGGCTTGTCGGCAGCCCGGGCCAGGCTGAACGGGAGCGCGGCACTGGCGCCGATCAGCCCTGCCAGCTTGATGAAATTGCGACGGTCGATAGGATTCATGTCAAGGTCCTCGGTGGGTGACGGCATCAGAGCGAGGCGCGATAGGCGCGCCAGCCCCCAAAGCGGGTGATGTCTTGGGCGCCATCGAGGCCGGCAGGCTCGCAGATGAAGCCCTTTACCAAGCGTCCATCGGCCAACTCGACCGAGCCGATGCCGAGCGGCGCGGGAATCGCGGCGACGAAGGCGCCGAAGAGGCGCAGCGGCATGGCCCAGACCTCGAGGTCGATCGCCGCGCCCTCCTCCGCCACCCTGACCAGGCCAGGCTTGGCCGGCTGGGTATTGGCCACGGCATAGAGGCGGTAGTAGTCACTCTGGCCACGGCATAGAGGCGGTAGTAGTCACTCGTGGTGGTGCTGAACAGGCGGCGGGCACCGCTTTCGAGCAGTTGCCAGTTCAGCGGCTGGCCCCAGAGATGTGCACCGACGACGGCCACTTCCACCTGGGGCTCATCCGTATCCAGAGGCGCAAGGGCGATGGCGTCGCCTTGGTCTTCGCCCTCGAACAGCGACTGCCAGCGGGCGGCCGTCTCGGCCAGGTAATGGTCCGAACCAGCCCGGCAGATCAGGGTGATACCTGCCGGCAGACCATCGGCCCGGGGTACCCCTGGCAAAGCGAAGGCCGCCATGTTCATCAGATTGACGAAATTGGTGTAGTGACCCAGGCGCGCATTGCTCTGGACGGGATCCGCCATGACCTCGGCGATGGTGGGCATGCACGGCGCCGTGGGCACCACCAGCAGGTCGAAACCTGCCAGCAGTCTTTCCGCGTCCCGGGTAAGGGCTTGCAGCCGGTATTGGGCCTTAAAGGCCTCGACCGCGCTGAAACGATCCGCGCCAGCCAGGATGCCTTTGACGATGGGATGGATGGCAGCCGGTCGTTCAGCATAGAACTGCCCTAAGGCCGCCCGCCTTTCGGCCACCCTGGGTCCCTGATAAAGCAGTGCGGCTGCTTCGGCGAGGACGGCATAGGGTATTTCGTCGATCGTGACGCTCGGATCCTGGCGCAACCGCGCCAGGCTCTTCGCGTAGGCTTGCGCGGCCTGGCCGTCGCCGAAGAATTCCGGCTGCGCCGGTACCGCCACCCTACACTGCCGGCGCTGCACCGGCCGAGTCAGGGGTTGGCGCGCATAGGCGTCCTCGGCATCGTAGTGGGCCGCCACCTGCATGACCTGCCAGGCACTGGCGGCATCCGCGGCGAAGATGGACAGGGTATCGACACTCCGGCAGGCCGGCACGACGCCGCGGCTGCTCAACAGCCCAAGGCTCGGCTTGAGCCCGACGATCCCATTGAATCCGGCGGGCACCCGCCCGGAGCCGGCCGTATCCGTCCCCAAGGCGAAGGCGACATAGCCCAGGGCGACGGCCACCGCCGAGCCGGAGCTGGAGCCACCGGACACGTAGCGCTTATCGACCGCGTTGCGCACGGCGCCAAAGGGCGAGCGGACACCCACCAGCCCGGTGGCGAACTGATCGAGGTTGGTCTTGCCCACCAGGATGGCGCCGGCATCCAGCAGACGCTGGAGGATGTAGGCGTTTTCCTGGGCCACGTAGGCGAACTCTGGACAGGCCACCGTGGTGGGCAGACCGGCGACATCGATGTTGTCCTTGACCGCGAAGGGAACGCCATAGAGCGGAAACCGCTCCTGCAGCGCGCCGCCGAGTTCGGTGGCGCGCTGCTCTAGCTCCCGAGCCCGAGCCCGAGCCTGCAAGGCCTCCTGCGGCAGACGGTGAATCCACACCTCTGGTCGATCACTGAGCTCCAGCGTCTCGAGCAACGTTTGTACGGTCTGACTGGGCGTCAGGTCCCCTGCAAAGTAGCGCTGTGTCAAGGTGCTGATGGGGTACGGCTTCATGAGCATTCGTTCTTGTATACAAGTGTGAATTCAAGAATTGCACGCTCTGTGCCAAACCTACGCCTCAGGACTATGAGTGCCCTCTATCCCTTGCCTCTGAGCCTTCACTCACGGCTGAAACGCACTGAGGTGAGTTTCAGATGAACGCCCTGTGCACCGGTAGCGTGCAGTCGGTAGGTGCACGCACCGCTTTGGTTGGCTTCGCAAGGAGTCGCCTGATCGGTCATGCCAGCCGCCAGTCGAGCACCTTCCATCCCGCGGCCTGGGCCTGAGCCAGCAGGACCTCGTCGGGATTGACCGCCACCGGGTGCTCAACCTTGCTTAACAGGGGTAGGTCATTACGGGAGTCGGAATAGAAACTGGCGCCCGCCAGGGACTCGTGATGTTCTTCCAGCCAGTGCTCGAGACGAATCACTTTGCCCTCACGGTAGGTGAGCACGCCCGAAGTGCGACCCGTATAGCGACCCGCGACGACCTCCAGGTCTATTGCCAGCACCTCTTCGATACCGAGGCAGGCCGCGATGGGCTTGACTAGGAAGGATGCCGATGCCGAGATCACCAGCAGACGGTCACCCGCCTGGCGATGCGCCTCCACGGTGCTGCGGGAGTCGGGATAGAAACGCGGTGCGATGACAGTGTCAAGGTAACTGCGCACCACCTCGGCCACCTCCTCGGGCGTCCGGCCAACCAGCGGCTCGAGGCTGAACGCCATGTAGTCTTCCATGGCCAGTTGCCCCCGGCTGTAAAGGGCCATAAGCGCCTGGTCGCGGCGCAGGAAGTCCTCGGCGTCCACCCAGCCGATGCGTGCCATCCACGCACTCCAGAGGCTGGCGCAATCACCGTGGATGAGGGTTTCGTCGAGGTCAAACAAAGCAAGAGCCATAGGAAGTTTCCAACGTGTGAAGAGACGCGGCCGCCAACCAAGCGCTGGCGGCCGAAAGGAACGGCTTAGCCCATTGCCGGCGCCACCGCGCCTTTGGAGGCCAAACGCGGGGCCAGGCCCAGGTCGAACAATTCGGCGACCCGCCGGCCTTCCGCCTCGCTGGGCTTGATCGCCAGGGCGCAACCCACGAACACCAGGGCGTTGAAGATCACGCCAACGATCCCGCTGGTGAGCGAACCCAGCGCAGCGATGTCGTCCGGGTAAATCACCGTCAGGACGATGGCGACCAGAATGCCGGTGAGCATTCCCAGAATGGCGCCCTGCTTGTTGCCCCAGCGGGTGAAGATGCCGAAGAACAGCGGCACGGCCAGCTGGATGATCCCCTGGTAGGAAATCTGAGCCAGCAGCTGCAAGCGCGCGTAGTTGAAGGTCAGGTAGGCCACCACGGCCGCGGCGGCAATGAAGACGATCATTCCACCCTTGGCCAGCGCCGTGAGTTGGCGGTCGGTCCGGGGCGTGGTCCAGGTCGCGAGATCATTGGCGAACTGCACACCGCAGACCTGCACACAGCCGTCGACATGACCGATACTCGCGGCCAGGACGATGGCGATGGCCAGCGCCAGCAACCACGGCCCGCCAATATCGAACAGCGACAGGAACCAGCCCTGCTGCGCGTGGGCCGCCACGTTCGGGTCCTGGCTGACCGCAGCGGCGAACAGCATCAGGATGCCGTAAAAACCGCCCACCAGCAGGATGGTGTAGACCGTACCCTTCTTCACGGAGCGGACGCCTCTGGCGGTGTAGATGCGCTGGAAGCTCATGGGCCAGCACATGGAGCCGATGACCCCGGTGAAGATCAGGCTGAACATGTACCAGGCGCCATAGCCGGTGCCGGTATCACCGGGAATCAGCAGCATCTTGGCCGGTAGTTCGGCCAGGTTGGCAAAGGAGGCGTTTTCACTGCCCCCAAGCAGGAAGATACAGAGCGCCGCAGCCAGGACGTAGGCGATCAGGCCCTGGTACATGTCGGTCATGATCAGGCCGCGCATGCCCATGCTTACCGTCCAGTATTGCCGGATCAGCACCACCAGCACGCCGGCGGTCAAGCAGGCGGTAATGCCCCAGCTGCCGAAGCTGGCGAACTGGAACAGCATGGCCAGCGCCTGGATCCCCATCACCACCCACGGAAACACCGAGATGATGCCGATGATGGAGGCGAGCCGCTTGACTGCCGGGCTGTCGAATCTCATGCCCAGCAGGTCGGGCTGAGTGGTTAGATTAAATCTCTGGCCCCACGTCCAGGCGCGATTGGCCATGAGGTACATGGCGGTCACGCCGAGGGTCGAATAGACCATGCCGTAGAACCCGAGGGCACCGCCCACCGACAGCGAGAAGAACGCCGTGAAGGTCGCCCCTGGCCACCAGGAGTTGGTGTAGCACATGGCGATGTACCAGGGCCCATAGGAGCGACCGCCGACGGCATAGTCGGCGAAGTCATGGCTCTGCTTGTTGGTGAGATAGAGCACGGCGATCATCCCGGCCAGGAACAGGCCGATTACGCCGAAGCTGATGAGCATGTCGAAGGTGCTGCCGGAAGGGATCATGGCTGAGTGTCCTCGGGGATGTCGCCATTGGCGGATTCGACGAGATAGAGCGCTGTCACACCGACGCCCAGGAGCACGGCGATGAGGATCCAGTAGAAGATCGGCAAGGGAACGCCCAGCACCAGTTGGGTGCGGCCACTCACGCTGAGGTAGAACGGCGGGAACACCGCCATTAGCAGCAGGGCGAAGAAGTACAGACCGAAACCGCAGGTCTTGAGCGAGATAGGACTGGCGGAGGTCATGCCGACACCTCCTTGCGCAAGCAGTGGTTTACCGTTGCAGAGACTGGACGATAGAAGAAGAGACTGTTCACGAGGGCTGGCTCCTGTGGCAGACCGACGGTTGATCGAGAGGGGCTTCGCGAGGCAGTCGAGGGGCGCTCTAGGAGGATGAGCGACTCATCCCCTGGCGTACGCCAGTGTTTCCTATCGTTGTCGGCCACCTTCTGCGAAGTGGCTCGGGAACTCGTCAGACCTGCCTGAGCCAGGTCTCCCAGCGGGAATCGTGGATGACACTACGAGCGCGGTGGTGCTTGAGCGCGCCATACTTGTAGAAGTCGAAGTCGATCTGCGAGACGGCGTGCTGCACCATGGCCCAGGTGGACCATTTGAGATCCGCCAGGGCCTTGTTGACGTACACCCGCGCCAGGGTCTGAGTGGTCACCGCGCCGAAGTAGTCCTCGACTAGTGCCAGCTCCATGTCCGGGGCGAAGAACATCTCGCCAAACCAGAGCGCCAGCTCATAGTGGCGATCGTTGTTGGAGGCGTATTCGAAGTCCACCAGCCGCACTTCGACGGCGGCGTTGAGCATGAAATTACCGGCCAGGGTGTCATTCATACAGGGCGCCAGATCGATACCCGACGCCTCCAGTGCCTGCCGGGCGCGGCGGTATTGGCGGTCGAGCCAGGCATGGTCATCGGGCCACTGCCCGCCCAGTTCATGCACCTGGCGCTGGTGCTCTTCGATCATGTCGAAAGCGGTCTTGGTCTGGATCAGCAGCGGCTGGTCGTTGAAGGCCTTGAGTGCGTGCAGTGCCCGGTGGCGGACGTCTCGGTCGAGAAAGTCGCGATTGGAGGAGGCGCGCCAGCCCTCCATGAACTCGAAGACCTCCACGCCATGCGCTTCGAGAAAGGCTACCACCGGAGCGCCATAACCAGTGGCCGCCGCCTTGAGGCTGGCATCGTGGGCGGTGCGCCGGTCGATGAAGAGTTCTGTGCCCTGCCCCGGCACTTTGAGGAAGAACGCCTTGGGCGCGCCCTCGATCTGGACCCGCCAATTGGTGTTGGAAATGCCGCCGCTGACCGGGGCGTAGTGGACTGCGCAGCCGGCCCAGGGTGCATGACTGAGAATCGCCTGTTCGAGCTGCTGTTCCGCCTGGGTACTGGCTTCGCCTAGTCGTTTCATCTCGCCTATCCTCCTACCTGACGGAGCCAGCTTTCGAAGCGTGACTCCTGAATCGTCATCCGGCAGCGCAACAGGGTCCACTGGCCAACCTTGGAGAACTCCAGCGGCCGCGTCGAGGCGACGCCGGCCCAAAGGCCCCACAGCGTCCAGTACCAGTCATCGAGCAGACCGTAGAGGCGGCAGCGGGCGTAGTCCGCGTCGCTCGCCGTCGCGCTCCAGCGGGCAATACCGGCGCGCCATTGCGGCTCGAAGGGATAGAGCTCGTTGAGGGTGACGGCAACGTCGTACCAGGGATCGAAGCAACCGCCCCGATCAAAATCCAGCAGCTGAAATTCGCCTGCAGCATTGACCATCACATTGCCGGCGAGGCCATCGCCGTGGAGCGGGCGCGCCTCGCTGGGATGCCATCGCAGGGCGTCCCACGCCTGGTCGACGCAGTCATCGATCCAGGCATGGTCAGCGGGCAAGGCCACCGACTGCTGTCGGCAGAGCGTGCGAAGCTTTTCGATATCGGCCCAGGGTGAACGCTCGAAGGCCGGTGCCGGCCCCTCCTGCACCGCTCGCTTGAGCCGCCAGAGCGCCTCCAGGCTGAGCTCCGGCTGCAGCCGGTCGAGGCGCGCCCAATGCCAGTCCTCTGGCGCCAGGCGCTCGAGCAGCATGACGCCATGGTCGGCATCCGCCAGCAGCACCGCCGGCGTGACCCCGGCCGCCGCCGCGCAACGGGTTGCCTCGACGCTCTGGGCGAAATCGATGACTGGCCGCATGTCGTCGTACAGTACCTTGGCATAGAAAGCGCCCTGGTCGCTGTGCACCTGGAACCCCGCCCATTCACAGGCCAGGCGGGTTGGCGAGGCCACGCCCGGGGTACCCGGCGAGAGCTGCAGGTCAGTCAGCCCGGCTGCGGTCAGCGCGTCTTGCAAACGTTTGAATTCGGGGGTGGACGTCATGGCGGGCGCCTCAGAGGTACAGCTCAGGTTGGCAACAGGTGCGATACAGCAAGGCTGTGAGGACGCGTAATCCTTGGTGCAGATCGGAGGTGGCCGAGAATTCCGCTTCGTTGTGCGAGAGACCGCCCTGGCTGGGTACGAACAACAGAGCCGCGGGATAGCGATGCCCCAGGCTGATGGCGTCGTGGCCAGCAACGGTGGCGCTATCGCCAGCGGGCACGCCCAGCGCCGCACAGGTCAGCCGCGCCAGATCGCTCAGCCCGGCGTGCAAATGACTGGGTGGGCGCAGTTGCTCGCTTTCGATCGTGAAGGTGGTCCCAGTACAGGCAGCGATAGAGTCGAGTGTGGCGCGGAAGCGCTCTTCGGCCTCCGCCAGCAGCGCCATGGACGGCGAGCGGAATTCCACCCAAAGTCGCGTCAGTGCCGGCACTACGTTGGGGGAGTTTGGCTCCAGCTCCATGCGACCGACCGATGTGTGCATGTCCAGGCCATGCCGCTCGGCCTCGGCCCTGACCGCCACGATGGCCTCGGCTGCGGCCAGGAGAGCATCGCGGCGCACCGCCATGGGCGCCGGACCGGTGTGATTCTGCTCGCCGTCGAAACGTATCCGCCATTTTAAGGCGGCCCAGGTGTGCCGTACCACGCCAATGGCAAGACCCTGGTCTTCCAACTGAACGCCCTGCTCGACATGCATTTCCAGGTAGGCGGCAACGGGGACGTCCAGCATCGCCTCACCGCGATAGCCGATCTGCCCTAGGGCCTCGCCCAGCGTCACCCCGGCGCCATCGCGGCTGGCCCAGGCCTCGTCGACCGAGAGCCTCCCAATGAAGACGCTGCTGCCAAGGAGACTAGGCTGAAAGCGGGCGCCCTCTTCGTTGGTCCAGTTCACCACGGCGAGATTGAAGGCCGGCGTTTCACCACGCGCTTCGAGTTGGCGTGCGATGCTGGCGATGGCGACCGCGCCGGCGACCACGCCATAGACGCCGTCGAAACGACCGGCCTTGGGTTGGGTATCCAGATGGGAGCCACAGAGCACATAGGGCGCTGTCGGATCGAAGGTCATCAGGCCAAACAGGTTGCCTACCGCATCGACCTGCACGGTGAAACCATGGGCTCGCAGCCAGGCACTGAAGACATCGCGCATGGCGCCATCCTCGGCGGATGCGGCGAGGCGATGCAGGCCGCCGTTGGCGGTGGCGCCGATGGCCGAGCTTTGCGCGAACAGCGCATCGAAGGCATCGAGGTCGGCCGCGTCAGCGACGGGAAGATCACGGATAAACGAGCTCGACATCGGCTGACTCCAGGCAGCGCACGAACTCGGCGGACGGTGGCCGGTTGCTGACCAGCGTATCGACCGCCGAGAACGGCAGGGTATTGATGAAGGTGCGGTGACCGAACTTGGCGTCGTCCGCCATGATCACGCTGCGGCGGCAATTCGCCGTCAGCGTGCGACGCAGATGCGCCTCGGGCTCCTCGTAGTCCATGAGTCCTAGCTCGGCGTCCACTGCGCCGATTCCCATGAATGCGATGTCGTAGTGAAAGCCTGCGGCGAACGCCAGGGTATGCGGACCGATTAGGGCGTTGTCGTTGCGGCGGATGTCGCCCGGGGTCATCAGCACCTGGTTGGCGCTGTGCTGAGTGAGCATCAGGCCGATGTCCAGGGAATTGGTCACCACCCGTAAAGCCTTGAACCGGGTGAGCTGCTGAGCGAGCGAGAGGGTCGTCGTACCGGTATCGAGAAACAGTGCCATGCCTTCCTGGACCAGCTCCGCCGCACAGGCCGCCAGTCGAGTCTTGGCCCGCGTCTGGATACGACTGCGCACCTGCAAGGGCTGCTCTTCGTTGGGCTTGGGCAGCACCGCGCCGCCATGGATCCGGCGCAGCTTGCCGACCTCTTCGAGGTGCTTGAGATCACGCCGGATGGTCTCTTTCGACACATGCATGGCCTTCGCCAGGTCCGCGGCCTTGACGCGTTGCTGCAGGTTGATGAGACGCAGGATTTCATCAAGGCGAGGCTGATTCAGCATGTCAGGGGTCATCCGCAAAAGAGAGAAGCGCTCAGTGTAACGGGCTGCTCCGGCTGATTTCGCGCGGCGTGCGCGCATCCTCACCGTGGCCTTGGGCGGCGGGAACAGGCGAGGAGATAGCAGGGCGGGTGAAGCCATGGAACGTTTCCTTTCACAGGTAGCGCGGTGAAAGGCAGGATGACAACGTGGTGCAACGGGCCAGCCTCTTTAGCGGGCGAGCGCCGTGTGGATCAGGTCAACGCAGCAGGGGCGGTACTCGGTGCGCCCAAGGCAGCAAGGCTTCGACCGCGGCACAGAATTGCAGGACCGCGGCATCTGCGTGCCGGGGGCCCACCACTTGCAGGCCGATGGGCAACTCGTCGGTACTCCAGGCGCATGGCAGGCTTGCTGCGGGATTTCCCGACAGGTTGAAGGGGTAGGTAAATGGGGTCCAGCGCGCCCAAGGAGTGCCACTGCCAGGTGCCTCGAAGCCCCGCTCCGGCCCGGTCAGGTGGGCAGGGAAAGGCAAAATCGGCAAGGTCGGCAGCAGCAATAGATCGTAGGACTCGAACAACGCATGGACTTGGTTGGCGAACACGGCGCGTTGCTGGGACGCCGCCAGGTAGTCGGCAAGATCGTACTGACGCGCCTTTTCGATCAGCGTGGCGAAGCCGGGATCGAGCTCGCTCAGACGTCCGCCCAGCGTCTTGCCATAGGCAATACCACGCCCTGCCACCCAGAGCGTCTCGAAGATGGCCAACGGATCGCGCCATTCCAGGGTCAGCCGCTCGACCTCAATCGGTAGTTGGCGTGCCAGGGAGTTCACTGCCACTTCCACGCCAGCCGCTACCTCCGGGTGGACAGGAGTCTCGAATAGCGTCGGACAATAGGCCACTCGCAGCGGGGGTAGCGCCTGGTCACAGCGCGTCAGGTAGGACTCCGTCGGCGCCGGGAGCGCCTGATGGTCCCGCGCATCCGGACCGGACAACACATCGAACAGCAAGGCGCTGTCACGCACGGTGCGGGTGATGGGCCCCGCATGGCTGAGCATTTCCGTCGCCGACCACGGCCAGGTTGGTATCCGACCAAGGGAACCTTTCAGGGCGAAGGTGCCGCAAAAGGCGCTGGGGATCCGTACCGAACCGCCCCCATCCGAGCCCAGGGCCGCCGGCACCATGAACGCCGCGGTGGCGATGGCGGATCCGGAACTCGAACCACCGCTCGTCAAACTCGTGTTCCACGGTGTGCGGCCGTCGCCGAATACTCGCGAGGTACTGGCGCCGGTCCAGCCGAACTCGGTGGTCGCCGTCTTTCCCAGCACTATCCCACCCGCCGCCTTGAGGCGCTGGATGATGGGTGCATCCATGGTCGGCACATAGTCGAGCGCGGTTAGCGAACCACGCGTTGTCCGCAGGCCGGCCGTATGGAATAGATCCTTGATGCCGAAAGGCACTCCATGCAGTGGTCCTTGGAAGCGACCTTCACGCGCCTCGGCATCCAACCGCCGAGCCTCGTTCAAGGCATGATCAGCGTAGACGTCCCCGAATGCATTGAGTGTGGGATTAGAGGCTTTTATGGAATCAAGACAGGCTTGAACGAGCATGATTGAGGTCAGCTGACCATCGCGAATGCGCTTGGCGGAGCTGATCACATCGGTTACAGCCACCTCTGATGCTGGCGTTTGCATAGGATTCCGGACCGTTCTGCCGTTCAGGTGTCTGAGCCGCATTGAATAGAGAATGCACGGTCACGGTCAAGTGGGGAATATTTGGTTTTGTGGAATATGTGGAATTCACGCATCGACTGACACGGAGGCGGTAGTAACGATGGAGTGCTTAGTAGCAGCACTATGCAATGGGGAAAAGTGGCGATTGAGGCAATACTACGGCCTGCATCTGACCCGGCAGGCGTCAGGGGTGACGGCTTGCGTTCTAGCGTCTTGGGTAAGCTAGGACTCGCGTCGGCCGACCGACTAGTCCGACGCATTCGCTGTGGGGGTTTTTATGGCCATCAATAGCGAGAAGGGCTTCAGCGAGATCTGCAAGCCGCAGGGGCAGTCGCCGAACTCGGTGGCAATGACTCGCGCAGCAACAAGCTTTCAACACAGCTCGCCCCCTTCTGAGCTACAGAGTGGGCTACGTTTTCTTGCGAAACCGCCGGACCTGGAGCAATAGGGCGCTGCGCGTTTCGATGCAAAGTGCAGCTAAGCGCTACCGGACTCATCCACCTCGATAGGAAAGGTGAAGTTCGGATCGTCTTCGCTTAAATCGTCGAAGGCGGACGCCAATAGCAAACCGGGATCCTCCGGCAGGTCAATTTCGGTCAAGGGTACAAGCTCTTCATCACCTAGATTCAGCGGTAGCTGCTGAGCGAGATCCTTGAACATGAATTTGATGGCGACGACTCGTCTCGCCTCACGCTTCAACTCGTAAGTGACGTCCAATCTACTCTTGGTGCGCAGCTCTTCCACCGCAGGATCAATCACACGTTGACGAAGATTGTTAAACCGCTGGTAAGCATCGGAAAGCCCTAAAGCGGTCCTGAGCGTCTCGATCTCGATGTATGCCCATCCGGTCTTTTTGAACTGCATGAGCATCTCGAAAAGCCGAAATGAGTGACTTGAGTCGAGACGGGCCACGCGCCGCAGATCGTAGCTGGTGAGCTTGGTATGAAGCCGGGACAGATACGGCATAACATGGATTGTGAACGACAGCTCTACCCTGCCCTCCCCCGCTATGTAACGCGCAGCATCTACCCAGCGCTTACGCTCCACTGCAGATCCATCGAACGTCTTCACCTCCCGCTCAAAAAGGACGTCTGCTGTCTCCTTCATCTGCTCGTAGGCATGACGAAGCTGCACACCATAGATTTCTGAATACAGCAGGGCCGAAACCGAAATTTTCTTCGGCATCCCTTTACGAGGATCAATTTGGCTTATCGCAGCCAAAATCAGCCTCTGCTCGTTAAGGGTAAGCCGATACGAGGCAGTGATGAGCGTGTTTGATTTCGTTACCCGGATCGGCCGAGGATCAGCTTGATCTGGAACGGAGGTGGATACCTTTGACATGTAAAGACCTGGTAAGAAGCCTTCGAACCCTACTATTCCTTTCCCCTGTAGTCGATACGGGGCCCAGCGAAAAAGGAGTCGAAAGCCCGTACAACGCGCTTTTGGCGCGACCATCAACCGCCCAGACGATTCCGGCAGAATCGTGTAGTAGTCGTCTCGGCGAGACGCGGTGGTAGGTAGTAAAGCACTGACTGAGCGGACATGCGAGTACCTTAATTTGTAGTCGATCCACATCTAGCTGAAGTAGCGCACTGCTGGGAGAACTACTGAAAGAGTCTCCATACCGTAATCTGTAGTCGCAGCGCCGGCCGGACGTCACGTCTAGCAAGGCCACGCTGAGCCTGGGTCGTTCAATACCGTAATGTGTAGTCGTCAGAAGGCTTACGGCCTGCGTACAGCCCTAATTTGTAGTCGATCAGGCGAACTGACTGCGTTTTTGCCGCCAAAACGTCTGTTTGATGCCGTAATTTGTAGTCGTGAGCTCGGTTCTAACGAAATCCTGATCGGCTAGATACCGTAATTTGTAGTCGTTTCAGCAGGTTAGACGACGGACTAGCCGTAATTTGTAGTCGTTAGTAAAGGTTTCCAGTGACGTTGGTTACCGCCATATGTAGTCGTAAGACGTAATAGACGTGTCAGTTCGAGCGTACCTGATTGCGTCCGACTACGATGATCTGCGCACCATGGGAAAAACACGCGACCAACCAAAAAGCGAAATTTTTCCTTTAAAAACAATGATTTATAGGAATAAATCCGGATTTTCTGTATTCAACGCCTTAGACGAGGGCGAATCCGAACCATCTTTAATCGCTACCGTGCTAGCACTGTTCAGATATACAGCCGCTATCTGTAGCATCGACGAGCACGTACCAGTGGATAACAGCCAGAATCTGTAGTCGCTGCTACCGGAATCTGTAGTCGATCAACACGGAATCCGTAGTCGGCTCAGCCGTAAAGGCTAGTCGCATTACCGGAATCTGTAGTCGATACCCCCCACGGAAGCCAGGCCTGGCGCGGGTTTCAGCGTCTTAAAAACAAGATAAAAACAAGAAATAAAGATTTAAAAAGCTCCTAAAAGGCTGGTCTCTGTGGACAAGGAAGCGCCACGATGCTCAACGAGCCGCTATCGACTACAAATCACGGCATGTGCACAGTCGCCTGTTTGGCGACAGACAGTCCTCTCTGGATACCCCAACGTCTCGCGTGATAGCGGCCAGTCAGGCCGAGCTACATGTGATCAGGAGATACTCGACGAGCACCTCCGACCGTAGGCATCAGCACCCTTTTGACCTTCCAGCTGGAACCAAAGCCGCGGATTTGCTGCCAAGGGACGGGGCAGATGACTAAATGCCCTAGGAGTAGACGACAGATCCGCGAGTCACCGACGGTCGTCACACAAAGCCATTCGATATCACGAACCCCTCCCCTCTGCACAAAGGCTACCTACTACTCGCATCGGTGATCTCGTTACACCTGCAATCAGACACCAGTCCTCGTCCCGAAGAGGTTTTGTTTAGCCACCACTCCAGCAGAGCAATACCTACCCAACCAGATGGGGCAGGCAGACCGGATAAAACAGGGGCAAGACGTCGTTGGCAAAGGACGAGATCCACTTTCCTTTTCAAAAAGCATTCTTGCCTATCTAACACAGCTAGCTAGGTGCTCCACGCAATACGTTTACCTGACATCGCTCATCTCACATACCAACGCGTTGACACCCCCTATGAGCTAGCTGGTACCCAGTACCTGGCACATAAAGGTCAATCCAGCGTCGGATCGAGATTGAATGGCCCTTAGCATCCCTAACCCCTTCTAGAAGAAGTCAGAAAACGGGGTCCAGATGTGGAACGCAACGGATAAACCAACAGCCACCACATAAGGTTGAGTCGAACGATGTCGGAGAGACCGAACGGCGGATGCGAGGCAGCAAAGCACGCCAGGCTTCATACACGAACGGACACTGACTACCGCCCGTACTTCTCACACCACAGATCGAAGGCTTCGATGAATATGTCCTGACCAGTTAGACCAAGGTCGATACGCGCCAGCTGAAGCTTTCTGTATCGATCAGCGTCGCACTTCACGCTTAGGGTTCTGTTTTGGCCAGCCTTTGCCATGGGGGCAACCTCCTCTCCTGCATGTTGCGCGGGAGCCTGGTTGCTTTTAGCAACGCTGGGTGCTGACGATGCTGCAGATGTGACAGGCTCTGCTGCGTTAGAGGTTTTGAGCATTGAGCCGAGATCTCGAGGAGTACGAGCCATTAGATCCTACCTTAGTCCGCAAATGCTTAAATAAGTGTACGAGTGCGTGAGTGCTTAAACAAGCGCTTAAGCACGTGATTGCTGATTGCTCAGCTCTTCTAGTATGTAGTCGCACAACTTTCTGATATCACGAGACGCAGAGCAGCTCGGCCGTAGCTCTTGGGGTACTCGACCATCGATCCCCGCTTCAACCATGATGGTGCGACGAGGCATCGGTGGGCACAGCTTCCCGTGTTGAGACAGAGCCACCATTACGTCTTTGGTGATATTTGTATTGAGCGTCACTTCGTTCAAGAGGAATACGAAGGGCTTATTTTCGTCCTTCACCAGCGTCAGGGTCTGCCGTACCGCACGCAGATCGTGTGGACCCGCCTTTACTGGAATGATCACAAGATCTGCGAACTTCACTGTCGCGGTGATGACGTCATTGGACTCAGGAGGTGTGTCGATAAGGACGTAGTCATAGCCCTCACCTTCCAGCACGCTGATTGCTGCGCCCAAGCTCTCGTATGGGACATTTGACATCTGCGGCTCTTCGATCTCGCGCTCTTGCCACCATTCGGTAAGGCTGCCCTGCGGATCAGTGTCTATCAGCATCACCCGATTTCCGCGGCGGGCCAACTCCACTCCCAAGACCTCGGTCGTAGTGGTCTTACCAACACCGCCCTTTCTTGACGCAATCGCGACTGTCTGCACCAGGAACCTCCTTCAGAATGTAACCACGCGCTTAGGTGCGCAGATGCTTACTTGCTTACGTAAGTGCTTGCGCATGTATTTGCGTGAGCGTTGATGCCGAGTATATGCGTGCACACGCATGCTCTCAAGCGGATAAGCACGCACGTAACTGCTTACGCGAGTGCTTGGTTAAGCATTTGCTTAGACTTGAATTGTGGTTACACGGGAGCGTTGTTTCGAGATCGTGGCTATGGTCAAGGAAATGCTGTCGAATCGGTTTCCATCGATCCTTACTTAAGCGTTTGCTTAACTAAGCGCTCGCGCTGGCGCCAGTATCTCTGCGCCTGAGGTGAACGAACCAGCGGGTTGGAAGAGGGTGACGCAAGGCAGCGTAAGTGGGATGGAGGCGGCTTCCAGTGGTACTGGTGCTGATGGTTTGAGGCGCTGCTATCGCGGGCGCCCATAGGAAAGTCTCTATCTCAGTACTTGCCAAATAGACCAGTCGCGCACATGCTTGGGTGCTTGGGTGCTTGGGTGCTTGGGTGCTTGGGTGCTTGGGTGCTTACCTGCGTGCCTAAGTAGGGCGTAGCCTCTCAACCGTTCAGCATAACAAGCACCGAAGCTCGTCCTGATGACAAGAAAGCCAGCGAGCAGTTAAGAAGCACGCAAGTACTCATATGCGTAAGTGCTTAAGCACGCATTAGCGTGCTCACGCAGAGCACGCGTTGGTGTCCACCAATTACGTACGATAGAGCTCAGCACGTGCGCTGGTGCAGCAATTGCGGGCCGGCTCCCTGCATTGCCAACTGGGCGGCAACCAATTCAAACCATCCACGTAAGTGCTTACATGCGTAAGCGCTTACGCATGTAAGCACTTAAGCATATATTTGGCTAAGCACGATGCGTATGGTTTGAAATTCTTCCGGCCAAAGGACATTCGATTGCCCCTGAGCAGGGGGAGAGCCGGACGGTATGCTTGCCCTGTATCAGCTGCGGCACGACGGAACCGATTCGCACCGTTGTAGGCAGGAGCATCATGCAGTCCTAGTAGTAGGAAGTTAGCTAGGCATCGAGGTCAGTCGAGTAAACCCAAAGCAAAAAGCTTTTCACGTTTCTCTAAGGAGAGCTTATTGGTCCTAGCCAAGGTTCGCTGCCGAGAAACCCACGCCCCGATTTTCATTCCACTATCAGTCACGTACTTGGCAGGCAAGCTCGTGCTACGGTTGCGATTGATGTACGTCACAACTTCAGAAAAGTACGCTCGCCACGCGTCTTCAGCGGGATCGAAGCTAAAACCGAGTGCTACTAGGCGTAGGTGATCATCATCACCTGCGCGGCTTTTCAGTCGTGTCCGCTGGTTTGAACACCACCTGCCGAGCTTGTAACCATCTACGCTGACGTATGCAATCGCCACATCGCAGTGGCCATGCTCCGCCTTGAATTTCTCTAGGTGCTGCAGGCCTTGGTCGAATGCTGCGCCGAACACCTCCCACACGAAGCCCAGCTGGTTCAGAAGCTCAATGCGTTGCTGGTCCATCTGCCCGTCGCGGTAGCGCGCACGCTGATTCCCTACCCAGGTACCAAGCGCTGTCCCATCGGGCAGCACATAGTCGAGCGGTACATTCACATGGCCATACTGAGCGCAGAAATCCTTCAGCGCGACATAGGCGGCTTCCCAGCGGGCATCCAGCACCCCAGCGTCGAAGTCGAAGCCAAGGGCGGCCAGCCGATCTCGTCTGGACAGGTCGATCTGACGACTTCGCTGGTTTCGGCACCAGTCCGCCAGGTCGGTACCGTCGACGAGCACTTGGCGTTGGGCAACACGCAGTTGGCCGTGCTGCTCCTTGAACGCCACGAGCGCCTGATACCGTTTCTCCCAGGCGTCATCGAATGGGCTCAGGGTGAAGCCCAGCGCTTCAAGCAACGTTTTTTTGCGCGGCGCCAGCCGACCGAGGCGATAGGCCTTGCGCTGCTCGCTGCACCAGTGGCCCAGGGCAACGCCGTCTGCATTGACGACGTCAGCGGCAGGGGAGGGCGATCCCGTCTCCGCCATGTAACTGCGCAAGGCTTCATACCCCCGCTCCCAAGCGTGCTCGCGCGGATCAAATTCGAAGCCAACGGCCTCCAGCTGCTCGGCACGGTTGGGCGCTATCCGGCCTAGTCGGTGAAGCGCACGCTGGCGTGAGCACCAGGCGCCCAGGGTATGCCCACCGGGTGTTCGGTAGCTTCGGGCCACCCGGGCATGGCCACGGTCAGCCACGAAGGCACGCAGGAGGCCGTAATAGCGCGGCCAACTGCCGGCAATGCGCCCTACTAGCTCCGTCGAAAGCAAAGCTTTGAGGCTAGCGGCCCAGTCGCCGGCGTCGGGACGGCCTAAAGGCGCGATGACGTGCAGCTTGTTGAACCAGCCGGGGGAGGCAGCCTTTCCGGTTTCGCCCTGGTCCACTGCGGCGCGATGAACCTCGTTGAGCATGGCGTCGTCTTGCTCGGCGAGCGCCGCCAGGGTCCGCCAGACCGTGGACATGTCGCTGCGCGCCACGGCCTGGACGAGCGATTCACTGGAGCTGCGCTTTAGGCGCAGGGGAATAAGCACATAGCCGTAGCGCTTGCCTGGTGCCTTGCGCACTGCGCGGCCCAGCGCCTGGACGATGTAGACGTGACTTTCCCGACGATGCATAAAGGCGACCAGATCAGTATCCGGCACATCCACCCCTTCAGCTAGGCAGCGAGCACAGGACAGCGCCGCGCGCGGGGCCCGGCCGTACTGGAGCAGCAGTCGCGGGCGCTGCCATGAGGGGAAAGAGCCGTCGATGTGACGGGCCCAGAACTCGCTCTCGCCGACGGCTTCACGCAGCGCCGTCGCGAAGCGCTTCGACTGCGAGATACGGGAATAAAAAGCGAAGGCTTTGCGGGCGCCGACGTCGGTCATAGCCCGCAGCAACTCCTGGGCGTGCACCGCGTAGCGGCGCTCCTCATCATCCAGTGCTGCGGCGAGCTGCTCGTCGTCCACTTCCTCCACGGAAATGATGACGCGGAAATCGCAGATGATGCCTACGGCGACGGCGGCGGAGTAGCTGAGCTCTTAGGCGACCGGACCGAAGACCGCCTCATCCGTCATGGAGTGAGTCGGCCCCGCCCCAGCCGGACCCTCCTCTTCGGCGATAGCCAACGGTGTCGCGGTGAAGAAAAGGCGCCGGTTGATCCGCAGGGTAGGGTGATCGTTCAAGGCGAAGCTGTTGCGGCGGCCGGCGGCGCCCGCCGTTTTGTGCGCCTCGTCCAGGATCCCTAGGTCAAACGCGAAGCCTGGTGGAAGACCTTGGGCGAGGGTAGGGGCACTGGCATAGGTGCACAGTACGATCACGTCTCGACCTAGGGTACCGACCTTCAGCGCGATCTCCTCCGGCGAGGTAGTGACCGCAACCGGCAGATCCTCGAGCACCTCGTGCTCATCGTCGAGCGTTGCCACGCTCTCATCGCTGCAGACGCACAGCACGCGTTCCAGATCCAACTCCGCGTTGCCCGCCCAGGCCTGCAGCGTCTGGCTGACCAGGGCGAGCGAGGGTAGGAAGATGACGATACTGCGGGCACCGAGCGCTGCGGCAACCCCCTGTGCGAGCCGAGTCTTTCCCGTCCCGCACGCCATATGCACCTGCAGCCGGGCGCGCCGCTTGAATCCGTCCAGGATGCAGGCGCGGGCTTCGAGCTGGTGAGGGGCGAGGAGGCTGGAAGAAAACTGCATCGGTATTAGGCGGCGGTGACGTAGTGGAGGAGAGTGGTCATTATCGCACCGAATCGACTGGTGCTTCAGGCGCTCGCTCGCGCACGGCGATACCGCGCCGCTGACGGGCGCTGGCCTTGCGGGCTGAAGTCCCTCCATGCTGCGCCGCCAGGTCTTCATCGGACCAGACGCCCAGCAGCTCCGCAATCTCCCTGAGGGATGTCTTGTTCGTGAGAACCTGCTCGCCGCAGCGGATTGCCTGGATCTGCACCAGGCCGCAGCCGGCGCGGGCTGCCGAGGCCTCATCGGATAAGCGTGGTAGCAGCGCCTGCAATTTGGCTGTCCAGCTCGGGGCGCCGCGAGTCGACGGGATACCGCAGTCCCGACGCAATTTGTTGACTATGGGCTGGACGATGCCGAGCGCCGAGCCAATCTGCGGGTCACTGAACGTGTTCAGCATGGCGTCCGTCTCTGACTGATCCGGCAGGGGCCAAGAGGTGCCACCCCGCGTACGTACCTCGCGCCGAGTGCAAGGTAGATGTGGATTGTTTGTTCACGGCAGCGACGGTTTTGGTTTACATCATTGTGAATAGGCTGTTTGACCTCAGCCTTGATGTGACAGCTTTGTCGCAGAGACTAGTAACGTAGATACGTTGTATCTACTCCCTGCCCGGGCTACACTGAGGTATATCTACGGTGTATATACGTCAGGAGGTCCATGTGGAAGTGAAAATTCAGCAGTGGGGTAATAGTGCGGCGATCCGCTTGCCATCTGCCGTGCTCAAGCAAATGAGCTTGAGCGTTGGCTATGTGCTGAGCCTTGATGTGACGCCTGATGCGTTGACTCTCAAGCCCACCAAACCCAAGCCTCATTACAAGCTTGCGGAACTCATGGCCAAGTGCGATTTGAACGCGTCGGAGCCGGCTGAACTTGCCGCTTGGAACGCCATGCAGCCGGTGGGACGTGAAGCGTGAAGCGAGCGAAGTATGGTCGCGGCGATATCGTGCGCGTAAACCTGAACCCTACTGCCGGTCGTGAACAGCAAGGTGACTTCCGCCCGGCGCTGATCCTGACGCCGGCTGCGTATAACGCGACTGGCCTTGCAGTGATTGCTCCCATCACCCAGGGAGGTGACTTCGCTCGCTATGCAGGTTTTGCTGTCACCTTGACGGGTGCCGGTACCGAAACGCAGGGCGTGATCCTTTGCAACCAGATCCGTTCAGCTGACTTGGAAGCTCGTGGCGCCAAGCGCGTCGAAGGTGTGCCGGATTTCGTAGTGGACGATGCATTGGCCCGAGTTCAGGCGTTATTTGAATAGGTAATGCTCACCGAGGAAGGGCGGAAGCGAGGCGAACACTTCGGTAGGAGATTCCTCCGGTTGCAGATGACCGCCTGGTAGGGTCTGTCCGCGAACGTTCCGCGCCCACCGGCGCTATATCGCCGTAGGCAACTCGCCGGTGACCTGGGCCGCCGACCAAAGCATGAGCAGCGGGCAATCCACACGCCGGCCCCGAGCCTGGTCCGCGAGATCGTCCACCAAGTCCTCGTCGGCGCCGGCGCGGTAGTCCTCGCAGATCGCTCGGCGCACTGCAGGATCGCGAAAGGCCTCGCGATAGGCTGCCAACGCATGCGGCTCAACGCATTCAAGCCCACCCGCCATGCGCGCCGCGCCTGGTCGATAAAGGCATCGGGATTGCCCGCCAGAAGGCGCTCGGGCAGGTCGCTCGGTTGAGCCAGAAAGGTCCAGTGAAAATTCGCCAGCCCGTGCGCTCGGTCGAAGGACTCCCACACCTCTGGTGTGGGCACCACGGTGAGCGCCGCATAGCGCTCGACTCGAGCCGGATGGCCCAGCGCCAGTCGGTAGCCGACGCGAGCGCCGCGGTCATGGCTAACCACGGCAAAGGTCCTAAGCCCGAGGGCGTCCATAAGCTCCAGCAGGGCCGCCGCTACGCGTCGCTTGGTCCAGCGAGACTCCTTGTTATGCTGACGGCTGGCGCTGTAGCCCGGCAGATCAGGCACCACCACGCGATACGTCCGGGCAAGCTCCGGGGCAACGCGGCGCCAGGCGAGGTGAGTCTGGGGATATCCGTGCAACAGCAGAACGGCCGGGCGCTGGCCGCCGATTACACCGCGGAGGCTGCCTACGAGGTGTCCACGCAGAGCCGCTCGAAACCAGGGAAATCGGAGACAGTCATGGCTAGCGTCTCTCTACGCGGTCGACGAAGGTTGCCAAGTCCTGATTGAAGCGCGAGGCCTCTTCTAGGAACGGCGCGTGCCCCAATTCAGCGTAGCGCGTGACCGTGACGCGCGGATTCAGCGCCTGGGCCCGGGCGATGGATGGCTCTGGCCGTACGAGGGCGTCCTTTTCGCCAGACAGCAGCCAGACCGGTACCTGCGCGCGGCCCAATCCGGCGGCGGCCGCCACATCCTGACCCTGCACGGCGCTCTGCATATCCCAGGATGCCATGGAGGCGTTGGCTTACAGGCGCTGGAACACCGCCTGCGCTGGCGGCGTGGCGAAGCACAAAGCGAGAAAATCTCGGATGGCATCCAGATGTGTGCGCAGATCAGTTGAGACCAGGGCCAAAAGCAGCCGCTCAGAAGCGGAGTCTTTCGACCCCATAGCTACCTTAGGCCCAGCAACTGATCGCCGAAACCGTCTTTCTCGACCAGCCTTAATCGAGCGCGTCCGTTGGCTGCGGGACCCGTGCTTCCCTGTGTCGATCAGACATTTGGATCTGCGATGACCTTGATGTCCTAGCCGCCGATGCGTGCCTCACCGCTTTGCAGGATAAAAGGGATAGCAGATCAGGCCATAGAATTCGCGCGTCATCTGATTGCGTGCTACTCATTGTCGTCTAGCCTGCTAATTGGCACACCTGTCACGGGGTTCGCTATGGATAGTCTCAGAGCGCGGCTAGAGGCACTGGATCCTCCAGTAAAATCTTTTCTGGAGTGGCGCGCAGACGGCTGGCTCGTCTGCTTGGTTGACCCTTCCGTTCCTGCCATGGTTTATCGAGTTATTGAATGGTCAGTGATGAACGATCTTGGTCAGACCAATATGATCATCTTGCATGCTGTCAATGAATTAAGACGCAAAGGATCAAATCTCCCGCTAGAAGCCGATACAGCGCTTTTGGCAAGAGGATTGTGAATGAGCATGGCGTAGAAAAAGAAAAGGCCCATATTCCGATACAGGCCTTGGCTCAACACCTTGGGGGCAGGACGAGCCCAAGCAGCAAGCAGCAAGCAGAGACCACGTTAGTTAAAAACGTGTGATGCAAAGATGAAATTCGTTGCATTTGACGTCTAGCGCACTATTTCACAGGAAACGCTTACCCATACGATGGAGACAGGTCATGTTACTAGGGCTTGTCTGAAAAGTCGTGTTTGCTAGCCTGTTCCTGTGATGGCAAT
>NZ_WHOV01000110.1:0-24391 GCF_009765395.1 Pseudomonas sp. BAV 4579
GTTGCCACTCCTCGCCATAGCCCTGCTATGACTCGTCGCGGCGCCTAGCCCAAGAGGAAAAATCACTCGCCAACTCTTGCGCGAACCTCTGAAGCACCACACTAGGCAGCCCCCCACTGGAGACCGCGATGGACTTCAAGGACTACTACGAGATGCTCGGCGTCGCCCCCGACGTCGACGACAAGACTCTCAAGACCGCCTATCGCAAGCTGGCGCGCAAGTACCACCCCGATGTGAGCAAGGAGGCCGATGCCGAAGCCCGCTTCAAGGAGGTGGCCGAGGCCTACGATGTCCTGCGCGATCCGCACAAGCGCGCCGAATACGATCAGGTACGCCTCTACCAGCAGCAGGGCGAGCGCTTCCAGGTACCGCCCGACTGGCAGCCCGGATCCGGTGCCGACTACAGCGATCCCCACGCCGGTTTCGGCGAGGACTATTCCGACTTCTTCGAGTCCCTGTTCGGCGCCGCCGGGCGTTCCCAGCACGGTGGTTTCGCCCGCCGTGGCCGCGACATCGAACTGGAATTACCGCTGTTTCTCGAAGAGAGCCAGGCCGGCAGCACCAAGCCGCTGAGTTTCAGCCTGCCGCAACGGGATGAGCTGGGTCGCCGCGTCGGCGAGAGCACCAAGACGCTTAACGTCAAGATTCCCGCCGGCAGCGGCGATGGTGAACGCATCCGCCTGAAAGGGCAGGGCGAGCCGGGGCTCGGCGGTGCCGAGGCGGGAGATCTCTATCTGGTCATCCGCCTGGTGCCCCACCCGCTGTTCGACGTGGATGGCCAGGATCTGGTGGTCAGCGTACCGCTCGCCCCCTGGGAAGCTGCGTTGGGCGCCAAGGTGCAGGTGCCGACGCTGGATGGGCAGATCATGCTCAGTATCCCGCCCGGCAGCCAGAACGGTGCGCGGTTGCGGGTGCGCGGCAAGGGCCTGGCCGGCAAGGCCGGGCAGGGCGATCTGCATGCCCTGCTCAAGGTGGTGATGCCGCCTCAAGGCGACGAAGAAACCCAGGCGCTGTGGCGCCAACTGGCCGAGCGGGCGGCCTTCGATCCCCGCCGCGACTGGAGGAGAGTCTGATGAGCAGTCTGATCGTCCTGCAGGAATTCTGCGTGCTCTGCGAGGTAAGCGAGCCGGTGGTGGTAGAGATCGTCGAGCACGGCATCCTGGCGCCACAGCGGGGCAAGCGCCCGTCCGAGTGGCATTTCGATACCGGCGCTCTGCACCGCGCCCGTCGCGCCGTGCGCCTGCGCCACGAACTGGACCTGGACTGGTCCGCGACCGCCCTGGCCCTGCACCTGCTGGACGAGGTGGAAGAGCTGCGCCGCGAGAACCAGCGCCTGCGGCGGCGCCTGGAGCGCTTCGCCGGCGAGCTGCGCGACGTCTGACCAGCCTGCACGAGTGCCCCCTCTCCCTCTGGGAGAGGGCTGGGGTGAGGGAAGCTGGAGCTTGAAGTTCGGTCCAGCCGCGGCCACGGCAATCGCTGCCCCAGCCAACCGAGTCCTGCCCGTAGGAGCGGCCCGTGGCCGCGATCTCCTGAAGGTCCAACCCCAGGGTAAAAACCACGTCAGCATCCCAAGTGACCCTTCTACCCCATTTTTCACATTACCCAAGCCACCGCTGGCGCCGGGCCTGGCATCCCAACCCCTGCCATCGCTGCTAGGCTGAGCGCCCCAACAGCGGTACAGGAAACTCCCATGCCCAGCCATATCCTCGATCACCGCATCCTCGGCGAATCCCAGCAGGCGGTGGAAATCGGTCTCGATCCCGGCGAGACGGTGATCGCCGAGGCCGGTGCCATGGCCTACATGGAGGCCGACATCGACTTCACCGCGCGCATGGGCGACGGCTCCGCTGGCTTGCTCGGCAAGCTCTGGGGCGCCGGCAAGCGCATGCTCGGCGGCGAGTCGCTGTTCATGACCCATTTCACCAACGAAGGGCGCGAGAAGCGCCACGTTGCCTTCGCCGCGCCCTATCCGGGGCAGGTGATTCCGCTGGATCTCGCCGCCCTGGGCGGCACCCTGTTCTGCCAGCGCGACTCCTTTCTCTGCGCCGCCAGGGGCACCCGCATCGGCGTGGCCTTCACCCGGCGTCTGGGCGCCGGCTTCTTCGGTGGCGAGGGCTTCATCCTGCAGCGGCTGGAGGGGGAGGGCATGGCCTTCGTGCATGCTGGCGGCACGGTGATCCGCAAGGAACTGAGGGGCGAGACCCTGCGCCTGGACACCGGTTGCCTGGTGGGTTTCACCAGCGGCATCGACTACAACATCAAGCTGGCCGGAGGCCTGCGCAGCATGCTGTTCGGCGGCGAAGGCCTGGTGCTGGCGACCCTGAGCGGCCACGGCACCGTGTGGATCCAGACCCTGCCCTTTTCCCGGCTAGCCGGCCGGGTCCAGGCCGCGGCCGCCGGCGGCGTCGGCGAACGTCGCGCCGGTGGCGACTGATCCGTTCGGGCCACCCCGGGCATGCCTGGCGGGGCTCAGCTGCCCAGCTGACGGCGGAACTGGCTGGGTGGTACGCCCTGGGCCTGGCGGAAGCGCCGGGAAAAGTAGGCTTCGTCGGCGAAGCCGCAGCGCGTGGCGATCTCGCCCACCGAGAGTTCGGTGTCCAGCAGCAGGCTCCTGGCCAGGTGCATGCGGCGCTCCAGCACCAGTTCGCTGAAGGTCTTGCCGGTTTCCTTGCGCAACCAGTGCGACAGGTAGTTGGGCGACAGGAAGCTGGCCGCCGCCACGGTCTTCAGGTCCAGTTCTGGGTCGGAGAGATGATGGCGTACGTACTCGGTCATGCGAGCCAGGGCGTTGCGGCGGTTGCGTCGGGTGGCATTGACCGCAGCGAGCGCCTGCAGGGGATCGGCGTAGGCCCGGCAGACGAGCGCGATGAGTTGCAGCAGACAGCCCTTGAGGTATTCCCGCGTGCCGAAGGGGCGTTCCGCCGCGGTATCCAGGGCCTGCATCCGCTCGAGCAGAGCGAGTACCTCCGCCCAGTCCTGCTCGTCCAGGGCGAAATCCAGCTCGCCCTGGAAACGAAAGGGGGCGAGTTCGGGAGCCTGCTGCAGGCTGACGTCTTCCAGGTCCAGAGGCGAGCAGTCCAGGTGGGGTAGCAGGAAGTGCTGGTCGAAGTTCAGCAGCAGCGCCCGGCTACCGGGTTCCGGCGGGATGTGATGCAGCCGATGCGGCAGGACGAAGGCCAGGTTGCGTTCGGCGAAGGGCCGCTCGACGTTGCCGATGCGCTGGCTGCCCGCCGCGCCCAGATTGACCTGGATCTGGAAATACTCGTGGCGATGGGGCAGGGGCTCGCCGGTGGAAAAGGATTTTTCACGGATATGGAAGTCGGCCTTGGCACTGCGTTGGCGCATGCCAAAAGTGGGAACGCGGGGGGTGGCACGCATCTTTCTCTCCAAAGGCAGACGCAGGAACGCTGCCGGTAAAGGTGTCGCTGCGCGGGCGCTGGCGATCGTCCAAGTCGAGCAATGAGCGGCCTTCCCTCGATCCGCTCTAGCCCGCGACTCCATTCCCGTCCGGATAGGTGCCGAGGCGCGTAGGGGAATCTGGATTTATCCACGCACTTGATGGCTGACCCTGTCGCCAGGCTTCTCGGACAGTTGTCAAGGTGTAGTCATACGATAACCTACATCTGTTGCAACAGGGGTAATGCCGTTCCGCCGGCGGCCCCGGGAAACCTCCCGCCACGCGCTCTCCAACAATAAAAAGGGGCTCTGGAATGTCGACTCTCTCTACCTCTCCCAAGACGGCCGCCACCCGCGATGCCGCCGCCGCCCGGGCACTGCCGACGCGGCGCCGCTGGTTCATGCTGACGTTGCTGCTGGTCGCCACCGTCATCAACTACGTGGACCGGGTGAACATCTCCATCGCCGCACCCTTCCTGTCCCGCGACCTCGGCCTGGACAAGATCCAGATGGGCCTGATCTTCTCCGCCTTCGCCTGGACCTACGCCTTCGCCCTGGTGCCTGCCGGTTTCATCGCCGATCGCTTCGGCTCGCGGCTGGTGTACGGCGCCTCCCTGATCACCTGGTCCGCCGCGACGGTGGGGCAGGGCATGGTCGGCGGCTTCGCGTCGCTGTTCGGCCTGCGGCTCGCCGTCGGCGCCCTGGAAGCGCCGGCCTTTCCGGCCAACAGCCGGGCGGTTACGGTGTGGTTCCCGGCGCGCGAGCGCGGCATGGCCAGCAGCATCTACGTCTGTGGCCAGTACCTCGGCACGGCGCTGTTCACCGGGGGCCTGCTGTGGCTCGCCACTCACTACAGCTGGCGCCACGTGTTCTATGTGACCGGCAGCGCCGGCATCCTCTTCGGCCTGGTCTGGCTGTGGCTCTATCGCGATCCGAGCGAGTGCAAGAAGGTCAGCCCGGAGGAGCTGGCCTATATCGAAGAAGGCGGCGCCTTGGTCAAGAGCGCGGGCGAGCGTACGCGTTTCGACTGGCGGCAACTGGCTGAACTGCTCAGCTACCGGCAGGTGTGGGCGATCTGCCTGGGCAAGTTCGCCAGCACCTCGGCGTTGTATTTCTTCCTCACCTGGTTCCCCACCTACCTGATGGAGGAACGGCAGATGAGCACCATCAAGGTCGGCATCTTCGCCGTGCTGCCCTTCGTCGGCGCCACCGTGGGTATCCTGCTGGCCGGAGCGGTATCGGACCTGCTGATCCGCCGTGGCTTCTCGCTGTCGTTCGCGCGCAAGCTGCCGCTGGTGGTGGGATCGGCTTTGGGCATGTCCATCGTGCTGGTCAACTTCACCGATTCCAATCTGCTGTGCATCGCCATCCTGACCTGCGCCTTCTTCGCTCAGGGGATCGCCTCGGCGTCCTGGGCGGCGGTGTCGGAGGTGGCGCCCAAGGAGTTGATCGGCGTCACCGGCGGCTTCACCAGCCTGGCGGCGAACATTGGCGGAATCGTCACTCCCACGGTGATCGGTTTCATCGTGCAGAGCACCGGCACCTTCGCCTACGCCTTCTGGTTCATCGGCACGGTGGCCCTGATGGGCACGCTGTCCTATTCCTTCCTGCTCGGTCGGCTGCGCCGCATCGAATTGCGCCCGCGCTGAGGGCCTGCGGCCAGGCCTCGTCGCAAGCCGCCACTCCGTTCGGTAGCGGCGGCTTGCGTCCGTCGAGGGAGCTGGGCCGCGCCGCTCAGGAGCCGTCTTTTGTCCAGACGATAGCCGGAAAACTGCAAATTCCCCTGGTGACTTTCTCCTAGCATGGGATCACCCACCCGCTCAGGACGATCCCCATGCTCGTCGATGCCCCCGCTTCCTTCGCTTCACCCCTGCCGCCTCTGCCAGCGCCACCGCCGCCCGCCAGCATCGCCATCGCCGGCCATGGCGAGCGCTTCATCGTCGGCCGGGTGTTCTGTCTGGGCCGCAACTATGGCTGGGACGGGACGCCCGTCGCCCGCGGGGCCACACCGCTGTATTTCATGAAGCCCGCCAGCGCGGTGATGGACGCCCGGGGCGAAGTGCCCTTTCCGCCTGCCACCACCGAGTTCTGCCACGAAGTGGAACTGGTGGTGGCCCTGGGGCGCGGCGGCTTCCGCATCCCGGTGGCGACGGCACTCGAGCACGTCTGGGGCTACGCCGTGGGATTGGACATGACCCGTCGCGACCTGCAGGTCCGAGCCAAGGCCGAGGGCCAGTCCTGGGAGGCGGCCAAGGGCTTCGACGGGGCGGCGCCCATCGGACCTCTGGTCCCCGTAGCCGAGTGCGGCCATCCCGCCCAGGGCGCCATCTGGCTCGCGGTGAACGGCGAGGAGCGGCAGCGCGCCGATCTGGGCGAACTCATCTGGTCGGTGGCCGAGGCCATCAGCCTGCTGTCCGGCTACCTACCGCTGCAGCCCGGCGACCTGCTCATGACCGGTACGCCGCCCGGAGTCACGCCACTCGCGGCTGGCGACGTCATCACCGCCGGCATCGCCGGTCTCGGGCGGCTCGATCTGGTGGTCGGCCACCCCCCGCAACCCTGGAATCCTGGAGAACAACAATGAACGAGACTTCCACCCCGCGCATAGCCCTGGTGACCGGTGCTGGTAGCGGCATCGGCAAGGCTGTGGCCCTGGCCCTGCTCGATGCGGGCTTCACCGTGGTGCTTGCCGGGCGGCGCAGTGAGCCGTTGCAGGCGCTGGTCGACCTGGCCCTGGGGCGGGGTCAGCAGGCCCTGGCGATCCCCACCGACGTGCGCGATCCGGCCAGCGTGGAGCGACTTTTCGTCCAAATCGAGCGGGAGCTGGGACGCCTGGACCTGCTGTTCAACAATGCCGGCGTCAACGCCCCCGCGGTGCCGGTCGACGAGTTGCCGCTGGACAACTGGGACAACGTCCTCGCCACCAACGTCACCGGCGTCTTCCTCTGCGCCCGCGCGGCCTTCGGCCTGATGCGGCGCCAATCGCCCCAGGGCGGGCGGATCATCAACAACGGCTCCATCTCGGCCCACGCCCCGCGGCCGTTCAGCGCACCCTACACGGTGAGCAAGCATGCGGTGCTGGGACTGACCAAGAGCCTGGCGCTGGATGGTCGGGCCTACGACATCGCCTGTAGCCAGATCGACATCGGTAACGCCCTCACCGAACTGTCGGAGCGCATGACCCGGGGCGTGCGTCAGGCCAATGGCGAGACCGCCGTGGAGCCCATGTGCGACGTCCGGCATGTGGCCGATGCGGTGCGCTACATCGCCGGACTGCCGTTGTCGGCCAACGTCCTGAATCTGACCGTGATGGCCACGAAGATGCCCTTCGTCGGCCGCGGCTGAAACCCGTGGAGGAATTCCCCATGAGCAAACCCGTCATCCTGCAACTCAGCGCCATCCTGATTCCGGCGATCCGCGAGCGCCTCGCCGAGCGCTTCGAGGTACACCGCTACTTCGAGATCGAAGACCAGGCGGCCTTCCTCGTCAGCCACGGTGCCCGTATCCGCGGCGTGGTGACCGGCGGCCATACCGGCATCGCCCGGACACTGCTGGAGCAGTTGCCGGCGGTGGAAGTGATCGCCGTCAATGGGGTCGGTACCGATGCCATCGACCTGGCCTACTGCCGCGACCGCGGCATCAAGGTGGCGGCTACCCTGGGTGCCCTGACCGAGGACGTGGCCGACCTGGCCGTAGGCCTGCTCATCAGCGCCTGTCGCGGACTCATGGAAGGCGACGGCTTCGTTCGCGCGGGCCACTGGGCCAGCAGTCCCACGCCGCTGGCACCGTTGCCGCTGGCGCGCCGCTTCAGCGGCATGCGCGTCGGGATCGTCGGCCTGGGCCGGGTCGGACGGGCGGTGGCCACCCGGGTCGCCGCCTTCGGTTGCCCGGTCGCCTACACCGATCTGCGGCCGATGACCGATGTCGAGCACACCTTCGTTGGTGACTTGGTCGAACTGGCCCGCCAGAGCGATGCCCTGGTGGTCGCCGCAGCGGCGGACCAGACCAGTGGCATCATCAATGCCCAGGTGCTGGAGGCGTTGGGCCCGGACGGCTTCCTGGTCAACATCGCCCGCGGCAAGCTGGTCGATGAAGCCGCGCTGATCGCCGCCCTGCGCAAGGGGCAGATCGCCGGCGCCGGGCTGGACGTCTTCGTCGACGAGCCGCGGGTACCGGCGGCGCTGAGGGAGGATTGGCGGGTAGTGCTGCAACCGCATCGGGCCAGCGCCACGCTGGAAACCCGGACGCGGATGGGCGAGATGGTGATCGAGGCCCTGGAGACGGGCCTCGCCGGGGGCGAACCGGTCGGGCGCGTGGCCTGAGCCGGCCTCAGGCCCGCTGCAGGGCGCTCTGGGGCGCCATGCGCTCCAGCCAGTCACGCCAGCGCACCCGGCTGTCGTGGACCAGCCAGCCGTCCTGGCGGGCGAAGCTTTCCGACAGCCAGAGGCCGCGGCTCGACACCGGCAGGCGCTGGCCGGCGGACAGGGTGTAGAGCTCGCCAGTGGGCTTGCCGTCGTCCAGGGCGACCAGATAGAGGTCCGGGCGCTGGCGCGCCAGACGCGCCAGCAACTGGCCGTTCTCGATCTTCTCGTCGACGTGGAACAGACTTGGCGCCTTGCATTCCTTGGGCAGTTCCAGCAGCAGGTCATAGACCAGTTGCAGCGAGGCGGTGGGGGTGTGCACATAGGCGCGTGGGCGCTCCAGCAGCGCCAGACTGCCGCAGCGCACCGGCCGCGCCGCGCCCGAGCGCGGGGTCAGGCGAAAGGCCACGTCCTCGCGGTAGGGCAGGGCCGGGGCATAGGGTGTCGGCAGCCAGGTGTCGGCGAAGCGTCCGGCCAGCCAGCCGCGCGGCGTCTCGATCAGGCACTCCTCGGCCACCTCCTGCACGGCGGTGAGCAGCGGCAGGGCCAGTTCGTGGGTCGGGATGTAACCGGAGATCAGCTTGAGCACCACGTCGCCCCGATCGGGCCGGCGCTGGCGCACCAGCAGCCAGTGATCCTGGCCCTGCCAGTTCAGCGTCAGCCGCACCGAGACGCCCAGGTTGGCGAGCTTCGCACTGAAATGCTGGGCATCCTCGATCTCGATCGGCTTGCGCCGCTCCAGCATCTCGTTGAAATTCAGCGGTTGGCCGAGCGCCTGGTAGGTGAGGCCGTCATGATTGGCCTCGACCGAAAGGGGCAGGGTCTTGAACGCCTTTGGATTGTGGCGGGCGATGAGCTGGGGCATGGCCGACTCCTGTTGTAGTGTGCCGCGGACGCGCCGTCCCGGGCGACCGGGCAGGACGTCCAGCGGACGAAGGCAAGGGTTCAGCGAAACGCTCTGGATCAGGGCCGAGCGGAGATCACTTCGGCCAGGGTACGGACATTATGTGACAGGTGCAGGGGATCGATAGTGCCGACTATCGCACCGCTCACCCCGGGCTCGCCGAATACCCGGGCGAAGCTCGCGCGCACCGGATCCTGGCTGGTACCGAGCACCGCGTGGCCGCTGGCCAGCGCCTTCTTGATCAGGATGCCCTTGCCCTGGGCGGCGGCGGCCCGGATCACCGGGATCTCGGCGTCTTCGTTGAGGTTGAAGGTGACCATGGCGCAATCGCCGGTCTCCAGCGCCTTGAGGCCGCCGGCGACGGTCTTGCCGGAAAAGCCGAAGGCGCGGATCAGGCCTTCGCGCCTGAGCTCGGCCAGGGCCTCGTAGCAGCCGCTGTCCTGGAGGATGGCCAGGTCGTTACCATCGGAATGCACCAGCACCAGGTCCAGCCAGTCGGTCTCCAGCCGGCGCAGGCTGCGTTCCACCGAGCGGCGGGTATGGGCCGGGCTGAAGTCGAAGCTGGACAGGCCATCGGTGAATTCCTCGCCGACCTTGCTGGCGATCACCCAGTGCTGGCGCTGGCCACGCAGCAGCGGACCCAGGCGTTCTTCGCTGCGGCCATAGGCCGGCGCGGTGTCCAGCAGGTTGATGCCCAGCTCGCGGGCCAGGCTGAGCAGATCGGCGGCGCTGCGGTCGTCGGGGATGGTGAAGCCGTTGGGGTACTTCACGCCCTGGTCGCGGCCGAACTTGACCGTGCCCAGGCCCAGTGGGGAAATCTCGAGACCGGTGCTGCCCAGCGGACGCTGCAGACCGTGCAGGGTGCGCAGGCTCATGGCAGCAGCTCCTCCCAGAAGGGCGCGGCCACCGGTGGGTGCGGATGGACGGGCAGGGCGGGGTGCTGTCCCGGCGCGATGCCGTCGCGGTCGAGATTGGCCAGGACCCGGTCGGCCAGGTCCGGCGACAGCGCCAGCTTGGTCGGCCAGCCCACCAGCAGGCGGCCTTCCTCGGCGAGGAAGGCGTTGTCCGGGCGCACCAGTCCGGATTGCGCCGGCTCGGCGCGATCCACGCGCAGGGTTGCCCAGCGGGCGCCGTCGAAGTCGATCCAGGGCAACAGGCGCTGCAATTCCTCGCGTGCCGTGGCGATCTGCGCCGCTGGCTCACGGGCCACGCCCTCGGCCTCGGCCAGGTCGCCGCCCAGGTACCACAGCCACTGGCCGTCGGCGGTGGGGTGGCTGGTGATGGTCACCCGCGGCTTGGGGCCGCCGCCCAGGCAGTGCGCATAGAGGGGTTTGAGCATGGGGCCCTTGACCACCACCATGTGCAGCGGGCGGCGCTGCATGGCCGGTTGTTCGAGGTGGAGCGCCTGGAGCAGATCGGCCATGCCGGCGCCGGCGGTGAGCACGATGCGGCGGGCGCGGATGGCCTGGCCGTCCACCACCAGACCGGTCAGTTCGCCGTCTTCGCGCAGGGGCTGGAGGTCATGCCCGGCCAACAGGCTGTCACCGGCCAGTTCGGCCAGGTGTGCGACCAGGCTGGGCACGTCCAGCACCAGCTCGGCCAGGCGATAGACCTTGCCCTTGAAGGCGCGGTCGCGCAGGGCCGGCGGCAGCTCGTCGCCCTTGACCGCATCCACCCGGCCGCGCACCGCCTTGCTGGCGAAGAAGCTGGTGAGGTTGCCGGCCAGGCTGCCCGGCGACCAGAGGTAGTGGGCCTCGGAGAGCAGGCGTACCCCGGAAAGATCCAGCTCGCCGCTGCCGGCCAGGCTTTCGCGCCAGCGCCGCGGCATGTCGGCGATGGCCTCGGAAGCACCGGTGAGCATCCCGGTCAGGGCGTATTTGGTGCCGCCATGGATGATGCCCTGGGACTTGCCGCTCTGGCCGCCGCCCAGGGCGCCGGTCTCCACCAGCACGGTGGCGTAGCCGGCGCGTCTGAGACGGGCGTTGAGCCAGAGGCCGGCGACGCCGCCGCCGACGATGAGGATATCGGTGGACCAGGGTTGGGACATGAACGGCCTGCTCGGATGATCGGCAAAGGAGTGATTTTACACGCTCCTCGCCGCCGCTGGTCTCAATGCCCGGTGCTGCCGGAAAACAGCTGGATCACCACCACCCCGGCGACGATCAGCCCCATGCCCAGCAGGGCCGGCAGGTCCAGCTTCTGGTCATAGAGAAAGGCCGCGGCGATGCTCACCAGCACGATGCCGAGTCCAGCCCAGATGGCGTAGGCGATGCCCACCGGGATGCTGCGCACCACCAGGGTCAGCATCCAGAAGGCCAGTCCGTAGCCACAGATGACCAGGATCAGCGGCAGCGGCTTGCTGAAGCCGCTGATGGCCTTCATGGAGGTGGTGGCGACGACTTCGGCGGCGATGGCGATGGCCAGGTAGATGTATCCGCTCATGGGGCTTCCTCCTGTAGAAGGCCCCCATTGTGCCTTTCCAGGCGATGGGTGACAGTTGATACCTATCTGTTGAGGAGATGGGTCGTGCAGTGGAATCTTGAGCAACTGGAGATCTTCGTCGGCATCGCCGAGGGCGCGAGTTTCCCGGCCATGGCGCGGCGTCTGGGCCGGGCGCAATCGGCGATCAGCTCGGCCATCGCCCTGCTGGAGACCGACCTGGGCGTCGTGCTGTTCACGCGCAGCAATGGTCGCACGCCGGTCATCACCGCGGCCGGGCTGGCGCTGCTGGAGGAGGCGCGCGAAGTGCTGCGCCAGTGCCAGCGCCTGGACAGCCGAGCCCAGGCGCTCTGTGCCGGTCAGGAACCGCTGTTGCGCCTGGCCCTGGACGAGGCCATGCCCTACCAGCCGGTGCTCGATGCCCTGGACGCCCTGGCCGCGGCCTTCCCGCACCTGGAAGTCCAGCTCACCAGCGGCGCCCAGGGCGATGTGGCGCGCAAGCTGCTGACCGACCAGGCCGACCTCGGCCTGCTGTTTCGCCATGAGCACATGCCCGAGGCCCTGGAGCGCCAGGCCCTGGGCGATGTCGCCCAGGTCACCGCCTGCGGTGCCCATCATCCCCTGGCCCGCCAGCGTGGGGTAGGGCGACGCGAATTGGCCCGCCATCGCCAGCTGCTGATCGCGCCGCTGGAGCATCCCTATCCTGGCGGCGAGCAGATCGCGCCCCAGGTGTGGCGCGCCGACAGCTTCTATCTGCTCGCCGAATTGCTGATGCGCGGCCTCGGCTGGGGTTGGCTGCCGCGGCACGTGGCGCGCTATCCCACTTACCAGGGATTGCTGGCCGAACTCGCCTGCGACTGGGTACCGCCGGCCCTGGTGGTGGAACTGGCCTGGCGCCGCAACGCTGCCCCGGGGCCGGCCGCGCGCTGGTTGGCGCAGCGGCTGGCCGAAGAGTTGCGGGCGATTGGTTAAGATTGATGGGTTGGGCTTCGCTGCGCTCAGCGCCAACCTACGCAGAGCGCCCGTAGGTTGGCGCTAAGCGCAGCGAAGCCCAACAAGACGGACCTTCAGCACTCGCCCACGGCCCATGCCAACGAAAGTCCCATTCTGGCCAGATCCGTGGGGCAGCTTGACCAGCGCCAGGTCGCCAGGACTGCAATACTCGACTCCTCCCTTCCCCGCTCGTGACGATCGCCATGACCCCACTTCCCGCCCTCGGCCAGCGCTATGTCTTCGTCGTCCTGGCACTGATCTTTCTCGCCCTGCTGGTCTCGGCCGGGGTGAGGTCCACCCCGGGCGTATTGCTGCTGCCGCTGCAGGAGACCTTTGGCTGGAGTCGCGAGACGGTCTCGCTTTCTGCCGCCATCGGCATCTTTCTCTATGGCCTGGTCGGGCCCTTCGCCGCCGCCCTGATGCAGACCCTGGGCATCCGCCGGACCCTGCTCGGCGGCCTGACCCTGATCAGCCTGGCCACCGCCCTGAGCACCCTGATGCGCGAACCCTGGCATCTGGTCGCCACCTGGGGCGTGCTCAGCGGCCTGGGTACCGGTTGCGTGGCCATGGTGCTGGGGGCTGCCATCGTCAATCGCTGGTTCGTCGCCCGCCGGGGCCTGATGATGGGCCTGCTGGCGGCCAGCACCGCCACCGGCAACCTGGTGTTCCTGCCGCTGCTGGCCCATCTCGCCAGTCAGGAAGGCTGGCAGACCGTGGTGCTGACCGTGGCCGTGGCCAGCGCCGCCCTGATTCCGCTGGTGGCCTGGCTGCTGCCCGAACGGCCGGCGGACGTCGGCCTGCGGCCCCATGGCGCCCCGGCGGACTACCAGGCGCCAGTGGCCTCCGCACCGGGCAATCTGTTTCGCGTGACCCTCGGCACCCTGGCCATGGCCAGTCGGCGGCGCGATTTCTGGCTGCTGTTCCTGACCTTCTTCGTCTGCGGCTTCACCACCAATGGCCTGATCGGCACCCACTTCATCGCCATGGGCCACGACCATGGGCTGTCCCAGGTGCAGGCCGCCGGCATCCTCGCGCTGATGGGCATCTTCGACCTGGTGGGCACCACCGCTTCCGGCTGGCTGACCGACAGATACGATCCGCGCCGGCTGCTGTTCGTCTACTACAGCCTGCGCGGCCTCTCGCTGATCTACCTGCCGTTCTCCGGCTTCGCCCCCGAGCAACTGCTGCTGTTCGGCATCTTCTACGGGCTGGACTGGATCGCCACCGTGCCGCCCACGGTCAAGCTGACCAACCAGAGCTTTGGTGAAAGGAGCGCGCCGGTGGTGTTCGGCTGGGTATTCTGCGGGCACATGCTCGGCGCCGCCTGCGCGGCCTTTCTCGCCGGGGCCCTGCGCGAGCACTTCGGCTCCTACCAGGAGGCCCTGGTACTGGCTGGGCTGACCGGTCTGCTGGCGGCGCTGATGGCGCTGTGGATCGGCCGGCCGAGCGCCGCGGGAGCCGGGCGCTCGGCCGTGCCCGAGGCGGGCTAGGCGGGCTTGAGGTCCAGCGGCACGGCGGTCGGCGTGCGCTGCAGCATCGAGGCCGGGATCGCCAGGATCAGCAGGCCGCTGACGAACAGGCAGGCGCCGAGCACATAGGTGCCGTTGTTGATGTCGCCGGTGAGGGTTTCCATGGTCGCGGTGATCATCGAGCCGGTGAAGCCGGAGAGGTTGCCGATGGCGTTGATCATGCCGATACCCGCCGCCGCGGCGACGCCGGAAAGCAGGGTGCCGGGCAGCGACCAGAAGATCGGCATCAGCGCCAGCAGGCCCGAAGCGGCCACGGTGAGGAAGAAGATCGACAGCACGATGTTGTGGATGAACCAGGCGCTCAGCACCAGGCCCAGGGCGCCGACGAAGGCCGGCACCGCCGCGTGCATGCGCTGCTCGCCGGTGCGTGCCGAGTGGCGGGCGTTGAGCAGCATGACCACCAGGGCGACGCTGTAGGGGATGGCGGTGAGCAGACCGATCTGCAGGCTGCCACTGATCCCGGCGTTCTTGATGATCGAGGGCATCCAGAAGGCCAGGCCATAGAAGCCGGTGTTGAAGGTCAGCAGGATGAACACCAGCAGCCAGACCCGCGGATTGAAGAACACCTCGCTGAGGCGCGACGCCTTGCCGGCGTTCTGCTGCTCCAGGTTGCGCTTGAGCAGGGCCTTTTCCCGGGCGTCCAGCCAGGGCGCCTGGTCAATGTTGTCGCTCAGGCAGCAGAACACCACCACCGCCATGATGATCGAAGGCACCCCTTCCACCAGCAGCATCCACTGCCAGCCGGCCAGGCCGTGCCAGTTGTGCAGGCTGCTCATCAGCCAGCCGGAAAGCACGCCGCCAAAGCTCAGGCTGAAGGGCAGGGCGATGAGAAAGCCCGACATCACCCGACTCTGCCGGCGGGTCGGAAACCAGTAGTTGAGATAGAGGATCACCCCGGGAAAGAAGCCCGCCTCGCAGACGCCCAGCAGGAAGCGCAGCACGTAGAAAAGGGTGCTCGACTGCAGGCCGAAGAATTGCGCCAGCGGCTGGGTGAAGGCCACCGCCATGGAGATGATCGCCCAGGTCAGCATGATGCGGGCGATCCAGAAACGCGCGCCGTAGCGATGCAGCAGCAGGTTGCTGGGGACCTCGAAGAGGAAGTAGCCCCAGAAGAACATGCTGGCGCCGAGCGCGTAGACAGTGTTGCTGAAGCCCAGGTCGTCGAGCATGTCCAGCTTGGCGAAGCCGACGTTGACCCGGTCCAGGTAGGCGGCGATGTAGCACAGCAGCAGGATCGGCAGGATACGCAGCACCACTTTTCGGTAGGTGCGTTCTTCGAAGGCGTCGCCAGCGGCGCCCTGGGGAGCGGTGGTCTCGAACATGGGAATGACCTTCGGGGCCTTGGGGCCCGTTGTTGTTATTGAAGAGGTCGAAGGCGGCCGGGGATGCGGGGTGGCCGTCTGAATCGCCAGGCCACTCTAGGAGCGGGAGCGATTCTTTCCCAATGGCATTTGCGGATCATTCGATAACGGCGCGTTATCGAGCCGTCTAGGCTGCGGACTCCTCGCGACCGGCATGGCTCAGCAGGATGGCGGCGAATTCCCGGGCCGCCTCGCCGAGGGGTTCGCCCTTGCGGGTGAGGATGCCGTAGTCCTGCGCCGGCAGGTGCAGCGGCAGCTCCAGGGCGCTGAGCGCGCCGCTGGCGAGATAGGGTTCGACCATGGCCTCCGGCAGCATGCCGATCATGGGGCCGGCGCGCAGCACCTGGAGAAAGGTCTGCATGGAGATGGTATCGATGGTGTTGCTCGGCACCGGCAGGCCGGCGGCGGCAAAGGCCCGCTCCATGCGCCCGCGGATGGGCGTGCCCTTGGGATAGAGGATCCAGGGCCAGGCCAGCACCTGGTCGAGGCCCACGGGCCCGCTGCCCACCAGCGGGTGATCGGCGTTGACCACGAAGCGGAAGGGCTCCGGCGCCAGGGGCTGGAAGTCGAAGCGCTGGGCCTGGGCTTCGTCGGTGAAGCGCGCCACCGCCAGGTGCAGCAGCTTGTCGTCGAGCATTTCCATCAGGTGATCGCTGGTCTGCTCCACCACCTCGATGGCCAGCAGCGGCCAGCGCTGCTTGATCGCGACGATGGCCTGCGGCAGGGCCACCGCCGTGGCGGCGAAGATGCCGCCGACCTTGAGCTGGCCGTGGCCGCCGCGTCTCAGGCTGTCGATCTGCTCGGCGAAGTCGCGGGCATCGTTGAGCGCCACCCGGGCATAGCGCAGCACGTGCTCGCCCAGCGCTGTGGGCGGCATGCTGCGCGGCTGGCGCTCGAACAGGGCAAAGCCCAGCAGGTGCTCGAGCTCCTTGAGCATCTTGCTGATGGCCGGCTGGCTGAGGTTCATCTGCTGCGCCGCCAGGTGCATGTTGCGGGTGCGCCCCAGGGTGTCGATCAGCAGCAGGTGGCGAAACTTGAGCCAGTGGCTGATCTGGCTGAACGACGGCTCGGACACGCATGCCTCCCGGGCGATAAGTGCAGGTTATCGAATGATGAAATAAGCCCATTTGAGTTTATCAGTCCGGCTGCCTAGCGTGGACCCATCAGCCTTGGAGTCCTGCCCATGTCCCTTCGTCTCTCGCCTGGCAACACCCTTCCCACCGATGGCCTGGCCGGCACCCTGGTCGGTCGTGCCTGGGTGCCTGGTCCGCTGGCCGGTCCCTCGCCCGTGGTGCTGCGCGAAGACGGTGTCTTCGATGTCTCGGCTCGCTTCGCTACGCTGAGCGCCCTGTTCGAGGCAGAGGCGCCGCTGCAGGCCCTGCGCGATACCCCCGGGCGCTACCTCGGCAGCCTGGAGGAACTGCTGGCCAACAGCGGCGAACAGGCCGATCCGGGCCGCCTGCATCTGCTGCCGCCGGCCGATCTGCAGGTGATCAAGGCCGCCGGGGTGACCTTTGCCGCCAGCATGCTGGAACGGGTGATCGAGGAGCAGGCCGGCGGCGATGCCGGGCGTGCCGTGGCCATCCGCGAGCAGGTGCAGGCGGTGATCGGCGCGGATCTGCAGGGCCTGGAGCCGGGCAGTCCGCGCGCCCAGGCGCTCAAGGCGCTGCTGATCGAGAAGGGCATGTGGTCGCAATACCTGGAGGTGGGTATCGGGCCGGACGCCGAGATCTTCACCAAGGCGCCGGTGCTGGCCGCGGTCGGCAGCGGCAGCGCCATCGGCATCCACCCCGTGTCCCAGTGGAACAATCCCGAACCCGAGGTGGTGCTGGTGGCGGACAGCCGCGGCCGCCTGCATGGCGCCACCCTGGGCAATGACGTCAACCTGCGCGACATCGAGGGCCGCAGCGCCCTGCTGCTGAGCAAGGCCAAGGACAACAACGCCTCCTGCGCCCTGGGGCCCTTCATCCGCCTGTTCGACGAGACCTTCGATCTCGACCAGATTCGCCAGTGCGTGGTGACCCTGGAAGTCCGGGGCGAAGACGGCTTTCACCTCAAGGGCAGCAGCTCCATGGCGCAGATCAGTCGTGATCCCACCGACCTCGCCGCCCAGACCCTCAATGCCAACCACCAGTATCCCGACGGCTTCGTGCTGTTTCTCGGCACCCTGTTCGCCCCGACCCAGGACCGGGACGCCCCCGGCGGCGGCTTCACCCACAAGGTGGGTGACCGGGTCAGCATCGCCAGCCCGCTGCTGGGAACCCTGCACAATAGGGTGACCACCAGCGACCAGGCCCCGGCCTGGCGCTTCGGCCTCGGTGCCCTGATGCACAACCTGGCCGCCCGCGGCCTGCTGGGTCGCTAACCGCTCTTCACCCATAACAACTAGAGATAGCCATGACTTCCGCCAGACGCCCGCTGCGCAGCCAGCAATGGTTCGATGATCCTGCCCACGCCGACATGACCGCGCTCTATGTCGAGCGCTACATGAACTACGGCCTGACCCGCGACGAACTCCAGTCCGGTCGCCCCATTATCGGCATCGCCCAGACCGGCAGCGACCTCACCCCCTGCAATCGCCACCATCTGGAACTGGCCCAGCGGGTCAAGGCCGGTATCCGCGACGCCGGTGGCATCCCCATGGAATTCCCGGTGCACCCCATCGCCGAGCAGAGTCGCCGGCCCACCGCGGCCCTGGATCGCAACCTGGCCTACCTCGGCCTGGTGGAGATCCTGCACGGCTTTCCCCTGGACGGCGTGGTGCTCACCACCGGCTGCGACAAGACCACCCCGGCCTGCCTGATGGCCGCGGCCACCACCGACCTGCCAGCCATCGTGCTGTCCGGCGGGCCCATGCTCGACGGGCATTTCAAGGGCGAGCTGATCGGCTCCGGCACCGTGCTCTGGCACGCGCGCAACCTGCTGGCGACCGGCGAGATCGACTACGAGGGCTTCATGGCCCTGACCACCGCCGCCTCGCCCTCGGTGGGCCACTGCAACACCATGGGCACGGCCCTGTCGATGAATGCCCTGGCCGAGACCCTGGGCATGTCGCTGCCCGGTTGCGCCAGCATCCCCGCGCCCTATCGCGAGCGTGGCCAGATGGCCTATGCCACCGGCAAGCGCATCTGCCAGCTGGTGCTGGACGACGTCCGCCCCTCGCGGATCATGACCCGCGAGGCCTTCGAGAACGCCATCGTGGTGGCCTCGGCCCTGGGCGCTTCCAGCAACTGTCCGCCGCACCTGATCGCCATTGCCCGGCACATGGGCATCGAGCTGTCGCTGGACGACTGGCAGCGTCTGGGCGAGGACATCCCGCTGCTGGCCAACTGCATGCCGGCCGGCAAGTACCTGGGCGAAGGCTTCCACCGCGCCGGCGGGGTGCCGGCGGTGCTCCACGAACTGCTCAAGGCGGGGCGCCTGCACGGCGACTGCCTGACGGTATCCGGGCGCACCCTCGGTGCCATCGCCGAAGGTGCGGCCAGCTCGGATCCCGCGGTGATCCAGCCCTACGAAGCGCCGCTCAAGCACGGCGCCGGCTTCATCGTGCTCAGCGGCAATTTCTTCGACAGTGCCATCATGAAGATGTCGGTGGTGGGCGAGGCCTTTCGCCAGACCTACCTGGCCGAACCCGGCAAGGAAAACAGCTTCGAGGCGCGAGCCATCGTCTTCGAGGGTCCGGAGGACTATCACGCGCGCATCGACGACCCGGCCCTGGACATCGACGAGCGCTGCATCCTGGTGATCCGCGGCGCCGGGCCGGTGGGTTATCCGGGCAGCGCCGAGGTGGTCAACATGGCCCCGCCGGCGGCGCTGATCAAGAAGGGCATCGACTCCCTGCCGTGCCTGGGCGACGGTCGCCAGAGCGGTACCTCGGCCAGTCCGTCGATCCTCAACATGTCGCCGGAAGCGGCGGTGGGCGGTGGCCTGGCACTGCTCAAGACCAACGACCGGTTGCGCGTGGACCTCAATGCCCGCAGCGTCGATGTGCTGCTGGATGATGCCGAACTGGAGCGCCGTCGCGCGGAATGGACGCCCAACCTGCCGCCGGCCCAGACCCCCTGGCAGGAGCTCTATCGGCAACTGGTGGGCCAGCTTTCCACCGGCGGCTGCCTGGAACCGGCCACCCTGCACCTCAAGGTGATCGCCCGCGAAGGCGGGGTGCCGCGGCATTCGCACTAAGGCTTGTCTGAAAAGTCGCCGAGCGAAGGTCAGGCAAGGCAAAAGTCCGTGAGGGAGCGGAGTTTACGAGTGGTAAATGAGCATCCCGAACGGATTTTTAACGCCGCCTGACCGAGCGCAGGCACTTTTCAGATAAAGCCTTGGAACGGGCTCGCACTGGCGGCATAGCTTCATTAAGCTCTGCCGCCATGAACCGTACCCTCTATAGCCTGATCTTCACCCTGGCCTTGCCCTTCATCCTGCTGCGCCTGCTCTGGCGCGGGCGCAAGGCTCCCGCCTATAGACACCGCATCGGCGAGCGCCTGGCGCTGGGCTTGCCAGAGGTGCCGCCCGGAGGGATCTGGGTGCATGCGGTGTCGGTGGGGGAGAGCATTGCCGCCGCACCGGTGATCCGTGCGCTGCGCCAGCGCCATCCCGATCTGCCGATTACCGTGACCTGCATGACGCCCACCGGCTCGGAGCGCATTCGCGCCCTGTTCGGCAGCGACGTCCACCACTGCTATCTGCCCTACGACCTGCCAGGGCTGGCCGGACGCTTTCTCGACCGGCTGCGGCCCAGCCTGGGGGTGGTGATGGAAACCGAACTCTGGCCCAACCTCATCCACCAGGCGGCGCGCCGCGACATTCCCATCGCCCTGGCCAATGGCCGGCTGTCCGAGCGCTCCGCCCGGGGCTACGGCAAGCTGGGCGGGGTGACCGCGCCGATGCTGGCGGAGCTGGCTTGGCTGGCGGTGCAGACGCCGGTGGAAGCCGAGCGCTTCCGCGCTCTCGGTGCCCGTGCCGAGCGGGTCACGGTGACCGGCTCCATCAAGTTCGACCTGCGCATCGACCCCGAGCTGCCGGCGCGCGCGGCTGCGCTGCGCCAGGGCTGGGGCCAGCGCCCGGTGTGGATCGCCGCCAGCACCCATGCTGGCGAAGACGAGATCCTGCTCCAGGCCCAGCGCCAACTGCTGGCCACCCGCCCCGATGCCCTGCTGATCCTGGTGCCGCGTCATCCCGAACGCTTTCCCGAGGTGCTGGGCGAGGTGCGGAGTGAAGGCTTCAGCGTGATCCAGCGCTCGACGGGGGAGGCGGTGCAACCGCAGACCCAGGTGCTGCTGGGCGACACCATGGGCGAGCTGCTGTTTCTCTACGCCCTGGCCGACGTCGCCTTCGTCGGTGGCAGCCTGATCGAGCGCGGTGGGCACAATCCGCTCGAGCCGGCCGCTCTCGGCGTGCCGGTGCTCAGCGGTCCCCACGTATTCAACTTCCTCGACATCGTCGCCCAGTTGCGCGACGCCGGCGCTGTGGAAACCGTAGCGGAAGCCTCGGCCATCGCTGCCGCCGTAGCCCGGCTCTGGAGCGAACCGGCGGAAGCCGAGCGGCGTCGTCAGGCGGGCCTGGCGGTGTTGGCCGCCAATCAGGGCGCGCTGGAGCGGCTGCTCTCCGGACTGGATAAATTGCTCACGCCCTGAGCGGAACGCGCCGGCAGGACGTCGGCGCGGGTCTTGGCCAGGTCCGGCGGCAGGAAGTCGCGATCCGGGTCGTAGTGGGGGTCGAGATAGCCCGACAGGGCCAGCAGGTCGTTGGGCGCCAGGGTGCCGGCCGCCTGCTTGAGTCTCAGCGTGTCCAGGATGTAGTTGTAGCGGGCGTCGTTGTACTGGCGCACGGCGTTGTACAACAGCCGCTGGGCGTCGAGCACGTCGACGATAGTGCGGCTGCCCACCTGGTAGGCGATCTCGGTGGCTCTCAGAGCGCGCTGGCTGGAGGCGATGGACAGCCGTCGGGCGCGCACCTGCTCGATGTCGGTGTTGATCGCCCGATGGGCATTACGGGTGTTCTGCACCACCTGGCGGCGCAGGCTTTCCTGCTGCTGCTCACTGCGGTCCAGCTGCTGGTAGGCCTGGCGCGCCTGGGAGCTGGTGGCGCCGCCGCTGTACAGCGGTAGCTCCACCTGGATACCGACGCTGCGGCTGTTGACCGGGCTGCCGAACAGGGACAGCTGCTCGGCGTTGGGCAGATTCACCGCATCGTTGTCGCTGTGGCTGTAGCGCGCCACCGCATCCACCGTCGGCAGGTGCCCGGCGCGACGCTGGCGCAGGGTTTCCTGGGCCGCATTGACGCCCTGGCCGGCAGCCAGCAGCTGCAGATTCTGGCGCATGGCGGTGTCCACCCACTGGCGGGCATCGTTGGGTTGTGGCGGCAGGATCGGCAGGTCGTGGCGGATGCCGGCGATGCTGCCATAGTCGCGATCGGTCAGCCGGGTCAGGGCCTGGAAGGCGTCGGCCACCCGCTGCTCGCTCTGGGAGCGGTTGGCCTGGGCGTTGTCGAAGCTGGCCTGGGCCTGGAGCACGTCGGTGTCGTCGGTCAGGCCGACCTTGTAGCGCTCGCGGGACTGGTCCAGCTGACGGTACAGCGCCTTTTCCTCGGCACGGGCGGTGGCCAGGGCGTCCTGGGCGCGCAGGGCGCTGAAGTAGCCCTCGGCGGTCTGCAGGATGAGTTGCTGCTGGGCCGCGGAAAACTGCAGCTCGGCCTGCTCGGTGGCGGCCTGGGCCGCCTTGAGCTGGAACCAGCGATCGGCGCGGAACAGCGGCTGGCTGAGGGTCGCCTGGATCAGCTGGCTGCTGCGGTCGCTGCTGTAGCGGCCACCCTGGACGCCCAGCGCCGGATTGTCCTTGAGCTGCAGGCTGGTGTGGGTGTCGTTGAACTGGGCACCGAGCCCGATCTGCGGCAGCAGGCCGGCGCGCGCCTGGGGCACCGCCTCGCGCTGGGCGCCAAGTCCGGCACGTTCGGCGGCGAGGTCGGCGTTGTTGTCCAGCGCTTCGCGGTAGACGTCGAGCAGGCCATTGCCGGCGACCTGGGCCTGGGCCAGGCCGGCCGTGCTGCAGAGCGCCGCGAGCAGCAGGAATCTTCGCATTCTTGGAGCCTTCCTTGAGGGACCGCGCCAGTGTAGTGGCTTCGTCCGAATCCGCCATAGGAGAGGAAATAGCGGTCGAAGTTTCTGCCGCTCTGGGTTTACACTGGCCGCGTTCTTGTCGGGGTGCGCTACGAGGCGCTGAGATCGGGTAGTCCCGGATCCCGTTGAACCTGATCAGGCTAGGCGCGCCGCATGGCGGTGCGTCAACCTGCGTAGGGAACAAGAGGGCGTCCGCCGTCTCCATCCGTGGTCGCCATCCGTCCGGGCTTGCGTCTCCTTGCGTGCCCACCCCTTCGTCCAGGTTCTTCCCTCGGCAACGCGCCCACCAGGAGAGCCTCGATGAACAAGCAGAACAACGTCACCGACTTCACCCGCGTCGACCGCCAGTCCACCCAGCCGCTGCCCAATTCGCGCAAGGTCTACCTGACCGGTTCGCGTCCCAACATTCGCGTGCCGGTGCGGGAAATCTCCCTCGCCGATACTCCCACCGCGTTCGGCGGTGAAAAGAACGCCCCGGTGTGCGTCTACGACACCTCCGGTCCCTATACCGACCCGGCCGCCCGTATCGACCTGCGCAAGGGCCTGCCGGACGTGCGTTCGCGCTGGATCGAAGAGCGCGGCGACACCGAGCTGCTGGCCGGGCTGTCTTCCGACTTCGGCCAGGCGCGCCTCGCCGATCCGAGCCTGGCCGCCCTGAGATTCGACCTGGCGCGCCAGCCGCGCCGGGCCAAGGCCGGGCGCAACGTTTCCCAGATGCACTATGCCCGCCAGGGCATCGTCACCCCGGAGATGGAATACATCGCCATCCGCGAGAACATGAAGCTGCAGGAAGCCCGCGCCGCCGGCCTGCTCGGCAATCAGCACCGCGGCCAGAGTTTCGGCGCCAGCATTCCCCGGGAGATCACCCCCGAATTCGTCCGCGACGAGGTGGCCCGCGGCCGCGCCATCATCCCGGCCAACATCAACCACCTGGAGCTGGAGCCGATGATCATCGGCCGCAACTTCCTGGTGAAGATCAACGGCAACATCGGCAACAGCGCCCTGGGCTCCTCCATCGAGGAAGAGGTGGAGAAGCTGACCTGGGGCATCCGCTGGGGCGCCGACACCGTGATGGACCTGTCCACCGGCAAGCATATCCACGAGACCCGCGAGTGGATCATCCGCAACTCGCCGGTCCCCATCGGCACCGTGCCCATCTACCAGGCCCTGGAAAAGGTCGATGGCGTCGCCGAGGAGCTGACCTGGGAGCTGTTCCGCGACACCCTCATCGAGCAGGCGGAGCAGGGCGTGGACTACTTCACCATCCATGCCGGGGTGCGCCTGCACTACGTGCCCCTGACCGCCAAGCGCGTCACCGGCATCGTCTCCCGCGGCGGCTCCATCATGGCCAAGTGGTGCCTGGCGCATCACAAGGAAAACTTCCTCTACACCCACTTCGAAGACATCTGCGAGATCATGCAGGCCTACGACGTGAGCTTCTCCCTGGGTGACGGCCTGCGCCCGGGCTCCATCGCCGACGCCAACGACGCCGCCCAGTTCGGTGAACTGGAAACCCTCGGCGAACTGACCAAGATCGCCTGGAAGCATGACGTCCAGACCATGATCGAAGGTCCGGGCCATGTGCCCATGCAGCTGATCAAGGAAAACATGGACAAGCAGCTGGAGTGCTGCGACGAGGCGCCGTTCTACACCCTCGGCCCGCTGACCACCGATATCGCCCCGGGCTACGACCACATCACCAGCGGCATCGGCGCCGCCATGATCGGTTGGTTCGGCTGCGCCATGCTCTGCTACGTGACGCCCAAGGAGCACCTCGGCCTGCCCAACAAGGACGACGTCAAGACCGGCATCATCACCTACAAGATCGCCGCCCATGCCGCCGATCTGGCCAAGGGGCACCCTGGCGCCCAGATCCGCGACAACGCCCTGTCCAAGGCGCGCTTCGAATTCCGCTGGGAAGACCAGTTCAACCTGGGCCTGGACCCGGACACGGCGCGCGCCTTCCATGACGAGACCCTGCCCAAGGACTCCGCCAAGGTGGCGCACTTCTGCTCCATGTGCGGGCCCAAGTTCTGCTCGATGAAGATCACCCAGGAAGTCCGCGACTACGCCAAGGAAAACGGCCTGACCGACGAGCAGAAGGCCATCGAGGCCGGCTTCCAGGAACAGGCGGCGCGCTTCAAGGACGAAGGCGGGGTGATCTACAAGCAGGTCTGACGACCGTAGGTTGGCGCTGAGCGCAGCGAAGCCCAACAATGCCCGACGTCATCCACGGCGTCGGGCGCCCTCAACCCCTTGCTCACGAGACCCATCATGGCCCAGGCCCCCGG
>NZ_WHOV01000111.1:0-13069 GCF_009765395.1 Pseudomonas sp. BAV 4579
TGCCCAGAACAGCATCCAGCAGATCCGTGAGGAAGGTCAGATCAACCTGCAGCTGCAACAGAATCTACAGAAAAAGGTGCAGCAGTAAGGCTGCCCGCTCTCTTGAAGGACGAAACCATGCGTAAACGTTTTCTGCTCCCGCTGATGTCGGCGCTGACCCTGACCCTGGCCGCCTGCGCCACCCCGCCCAACCCCAATCTGGAAAAGGCGCGCAACGACTACGCCGCCCTCGAATCCCAGCCCCAGGCTACCCAACTGGCGGCACTGGAAACCAAGGATGCCGGCACCTGGCTGGCCAAGACCGACAAGGCCTACAAGGACGGTGAGAACGAGCGCACCGTCGACCAGCTGGCCTACCTGACCCAGCAACGCATCCAAACCGCCATGCAGACCATCAAGCTGCGCATGACCGAGGCCGAGCTGAAGAAGGTCGACGCCCAGCGCGGCGAAACCCGTCTGAACACCCGCACCCAGCAGCTGCAGCAACTGCAGAAGGCGATCAAGTAAGGTCCAGGGCGCAGGGCCCTTTCGGGAATCCTGCGCCCCCTGCCGTGGTCCTCTACTGACCTGCGAGCGTCCTGCTCGCCCCAGCCCGGAGAACCCTCATGCACACCATACGCCTACGCAAACCCGGTGGTCTGGACCAGCTGGAAGCCTGCGAACTGCCCGATCCCGGGCAACCGGGAGCTGGCGAGATCCGGGTGCGGATCAAGGCCAGCTCGCTGAATTTCCATGATCTGGGTGTGGTGCTGGGCAAGATGCCGACCGCCGATGGGCGCATTCCGATGTCCGACGGCGCCGGCGTGGTCGAGGCCGTGGGCGCCGGGGTCAGCGAGTTCGCCGTGGGCGATCACGTGGTCTCGACCTTCTTTCCCCACTGGCTGGATGGCGAGCCACCCATTGATGATTTTTCCACGACCCCTGGCGATGGTGTCGACGGCTTCGCCTGCGAGGTGGTAGTGCGCCCGGCCACGGCCTTCACCCGGGCGCCCAAGGGCTACAGCCATGCCGAGGCGGCGACCCTGACCACCGCCGGACTCACCGCCTGGCGCGCCCTGGTGGTGGACGGCGGCCTCAAAGCCGGTGACAGCGTGCTGGTCATGGGTACCGGCGGGGTGTCGATCTTCGCCCTGCAGATGGCCAAGGCCATGGGCGCCACGGTGATCGCCACCTCCTCCTCGGACGAGAAGCTGCAACGCGCCTATGCCCTGGGGGCCGATCATCTGATCAATTACCGCGACGAGCCGGAATGGGGTGCCAAGGTACAGGCCATCACCGGCGGCCGTGGTGTCGACATCGTGGTGGAAGTGGGCGGTCCGGCGACCCTGGCGCAGTCGATCCAGGCCGCGCGCATCCATGGTCACCTGGCACTGATCGGGGTGCTCACCGGCGTCGAGGGGCAGGTCCCCACGGCCACTCTGATGCGCCGCCATCAGCGGCTGCAGGGGCTGATCGTCGGCAGCCGTCGCCAGCAGCAGGAGATGATCCAGGCGCTGGAAAGCAACGGAATCAGGCCGGTCATCGATCGCAGTTATCCGCTGGACGAAATCGCCGCGGCCTTTGCCTTCCAGAAGGACGCCAGCCACTTCGGCAAGATCGTCCTGGAATTCTGACAATGGTCAGACAAAAGCCGGACTGACACCGGCAGGGCTCTGCTAGACTTCCGGGATCGTCTCAGCGCGTTCCGGAAGTCTCGATGACCTCGCCTGATCCCCATCCCTATCTCGTCGTCATCGAAGACAACAGCCTGCTCGCCGAGCTGCTGAGCAACCATCTCGAAGACCATCTGAGCTGGACCTGCCGGCGATTCGACAATGCCGACGATGCCCTGGTGCATCTGCTCCAGCAACAGCAGGCCCCGGGGCTGGTGATCACCGATCATCTGATGCCCGGCCAATTGCGCGGCGGCGAGCTGGCGGAGATGTTGCTCCAGCGCTGGCCCGCGTTGCCCCTGGTCATCACCTCGGGCTATGGCTACGAGATAACCACGACGCTGCCGGACCAGGTGATCTTCCTGCAGAAGCCCTGGACGCTGGACGAGGTGGATTCGGCGGTGCGCCTGGCGCGGGCGTGGCGGACAGCGGACTAGATACCGAGTTGGCCACAGGCCGTGAGCAACTGGTCGATGGTCCAGGGCTTGGGCAGGAACAGCGCCCTTTCCTCACGCTCCGCATATTGCTGGCCGGTATAGCCGGACGACACCAGGATCGGCAGTTGCGGAAAGCGCTGTCGCACCTGTTTCGCCAGGGCAAGACCGTCCAGCCGACCGGGCATGCGCACGTCGGTGAAGAGGAGATCGGGCGGCAGGGGATCGGCTTCCAGCCAGCCCCAGGCGGCGTCGGCGGTGTCGAAGGATTGGACGGCATAGCCCTCCATCTCGAACACCTCCGTCGCCAGAGATCTCAGCACCGGATCGTCTTCGACGACCAGCACGGTGGTAACGGCTGCGGCAGAAACTTCATCGGTCATGGCAACGCTACTTCATTAGTACGACTAAATAGACCGAAATTACTCGAAGTGGATCACAACCCTCGGATGGACGGCTGGCCGCTAGGTATCGGCCCTTGTCAGATGCCGTAACGGCTACTTAATTCCCTGCCTGTCGGAAAAAGGTGCTGGCAGATCGCTAGCTGGCGGCCGACTCTCTTACTCTAGGGCTCTCGCTGGACGTCACCGCCGTCCGCCCTCGCTGCCCACGCCCTTGAAAGACCCCATGGCTGTGTCCGCTCCCTCGCACGCTGAACTCCAGGCCGAAGTCCGCCGCCTCCGCGCTGCCCTCGACCAGTGCACCGCGCTGCCACCCCAGGACGCCCAGCGGCGCCTGGCGATCTTCGATGGCGCCATCGATTTCGCCATGGTCGTACTGGATCCGGCCGGGATGATCACCGACTGGAACACCGGCGCCGAACGCCTGCTGGGCTGGACCGCCGCGGAGGTCCGCGGCGCCCCGGCGGAATGCTTCTTCACCCCGGAAGACAACCGGAACGGCCGGGCTGCGCTGGAAATGCGGCTGGCGCTGCAGGACGGTCGCGCCGAAGACGAACGCTGGCACCTGCGGCGCGACGGCACCCGTTTCTGGGCCAGCGGCGAGATGCATCCGCTGCACGACGACGCCGGCTGCCATACCGGCTTCGTCAAGATCCTGCGCGACCGCACCCCCCAGCACCTGGCCGGCGAGGCCCTGCGTGACAGCCAGCGCCACGTGGGCGAGGTGCAGCGGCAACTGGCGGAGAGCGAGCGCTATTGGCGCGGCCTGTTCGAGCAACTGGACGAGGGCTTCATCCTTGGCACCATCCTGCGCGATGACCAGGGCCATGGCCGGGACTGGCGCTATGACCAGGTCAACCGCGCCTGGTGCACCCAATTCGGCCTGAGCGCGGAGCAGACGATCGGCCAGACCGCCCGCACCCTGTTTCCCGAACTCGAAGACCTCTGGGTGGAGGATTTCACCCGGGTGGTGGATACCGGCCAGTCGTTCAGCTACGTGCGGCAATTCCAGTTCAACGGCCGCTGGTACGAAGGCCATGCGCACAAGGCTGGCCCGGACAGCTTTCTGGTGCTGTTCCTGGATGTCACCGAGCGCGAGCAGGCTGCCCAGGTCACCCGTGACGAAGAGCGCTATCGTCGCGCCCTGGCGGAACTGGGCGAAGGTTGCAGCCAGCTGAACGACATCGAGGCGGTCACCGAACTCGCCTGCAGGGTCCTGGGCACCACCCTGAATGCCCACCTGGTGGGCTATGGTCTGGTGGACGCCGAGACCGAGACCATCACCGTGGAACGCGACTGGACCATCCCGGGCGCGCGCAGCCTGATGGGCACGCTGGATGTTCGCGACTACGGCAGCTACGGCGCGGCCTTCAGGCACGGCGAAACCGTGGTGATCGAGGACGTGCAGCAAGACCCTCTTACCCGTGACAACCTCGCGGCCCTGCACCGCCTGGAGACCCGCGCCCTCGTCAACCTGCCGCTGTTCGAGCAGGGCAACCTGGTGGCCCTGCTCTATGTCGGTTCCAGTCAGCCGCGGCGCTGGACACCGGCCGAGCTGCAGTTCATCCGCGAGGTCGCCAATCGCACCCGCTCGGCCACGGCGCGACTGACCGCGGAACGTGCCCTGCGCGACAGCGAACTCAATCTGCGCCTGGTGGCCGACACCCTGCCCTGCCTGATCGCCTTCGTCGATCGCGAGCTGATCTATCGCTTCGCCAACATCGAGGCGCCCAAGTGGTTCAAGGACGCCCCGCAGAGCATCCTGGGTCGCAGCATGGGCGAGGTCTTCGCGCCGGAACTGTTCGCCGCCCGGCGTCCGGCCATCCAGGCCGCCCTGGACGGCACCCCGGCGCGCCTGGACCTGCCCTGGGCCTGGCCGGATGGCCGCCGGCGCATCGCCGACATCCACTACCGCCCACGGCGCGATGCGCGCGGTGCGGTGGACGGCTTCTATGTCTTCGCCCAGGACGTCACCGTCCAGCGCGACGCCCAGGCGCTGATCCAGGCGCAGAATCTCAGCCTCAGCCAGGAGGTCCAGGCCCGTACCGCCGAGCGCGACCGGCTCTGGGCGCTCAGCGAGGATCTGCTGCTGACCGCCGACTTCACCGGGCAGCTGCTGCGGGTGAGTCCGTCCTGGTCGCGCGGCCTGGGCTATTCCGAGGCAGAGTTGCTCAGCCGCCCCTACACCGAACTCATCCATCCCGACGATCTGCCCGGCGTGCTGGTGGCGCTGGACGAACTGCGCCGCAGCGGCCTGCCGGCGCGGGTGGAGAATCGCGTCCAGGCGGCGGACGGCAGCTGGCGCTGGCTGTCCTGGACGCTGTCGATGGATACCGAACAGGATCGCCTCACCGGCGCCGGGCGCGACATCACCCGGGAAAAGGACGCCGCGGAGACCCAGGCGCTGCTGGAAGAGCAGCTGCGCCAGTCGCAGAAGATGGAAGCGGTCGGCCAACTCACCGGCGGCCTGGCCCACGACTTCAACAACCTGCTCGCCGGCATCGTCGGCAGTCTGGACCTGCTCACGGTGCGCATCGGCCAGGGTCGGCTGAACAATCTTGAACGCTACACCACCGCCGCCCAGGGCGCCGCGATCCGCGCCGCCGCCCTGACCCACCGCCTGCTGGCCTTTTCGCGGCGGCAGACGCTGGATCCCAAGCCCACCGACGTCAATCGCCTGGTGGCCGGCATGGAAGACCTGATCCGCCGCACGGTAGGTCCGGCGATCCAGATCGAGGTGGTGGCCAGCAGCGAGCTGTGGTCGACCCTGGTCGATCCGCCGCAGCTGGAAAACGCCCTGCTCAATCTCTGCATCAATGCCCGCGACGCCATGCCCGAGGGCGGCCGGATCTTCATCGAGACCGCCAATCGGGCGCTGGATACGCGCATGGGCCGGGTCCGCGACCTCGACCCGGGCGAATACATCGCCCTCTCGGTGACCGACAACGGCTGCGGCATGCCGCCCGAGGTGATCGCCAAGGCCTTCGATCCCTTCTTCACCACCAAGCCGATCGGGGTCGGCACCGGCCTCGGCCTGTCGATGATCTACGGCTTCGTGCGCCAGTCCGGCGGCCAGGCGCGCATCCATTCCCAGGTCGATCAGGGCACCAGCGTCACCCTCTTCCTGCCGCGCCATCGCGAAGTGGCCACTGGCGTTGACCTCGCCGCCAGCCAGCCGACCCTGCCGCGCCAGGGCCACGGCGAGACGGTGCTGGTGGTGGATGACGAACCCACGGTACGGATGCTGGTGGTGGAGGTGCTGGAAGAACTGGGCTACGCCGCCCTGGAAGCGGCGGATGCCAGCTCCGGGCTGCGCCTGCTGGAATCCGATGTGCGCATCGACCTGCTGATCAGCGATGTCGGCCTGCCTGGCGGGATGAACGGCCGGCAGATGGCCGACGCCGCCCGCCAGCGCCGCCCCGGACTCAAGGTGCTGTTCATCACCGGCTACGCGGAAAACGCCGTGGTCGGCAACGGCCACCTGGAGCCCGGCATGCACGTGATGACCAAGCCCTTCGCCATGGACGCCCTGGCGGTGCGCATCCGCGATCTGATCGAAGGGAGCTGAGGTCCGCTTTCGAGCGGATCGCTCCTCACCCCAGCCCTCTCCCAGAGGGAGAGGGGGCGGTTGGGATGCCCTGGGTGGATAAGGGTGCGGCCTTCCACGAATGGAGGCAGGCTTGCCCAGTGGAAAACGCTGCGCGGTTTTCCACGCTACGGTGACGCGGCCGTGACGCGCGAACCACAACCCCGCACCCGGCTTAATCGCCCCCTCTCCCTCCGGGAGAGGGTTGGGGTGAGGGCGCTCCAGCACAGAGTCCTCCCCGCGTTGGGCTTCGCTACGCTCAACCCAACCTACGCGGCCGATCTCGGCCGTAGGGTGGATAACGGCGCAGCCTTATCCGCGGATGACGTGAGCTGCCCAGTGGAAAACGCTGCGCGGTTTTCCACGCTACGGTGACGCGGCCGTGATGCACGCGCCAGGCTCGACCGCCCCCTCTCCCCTTGGGAGAGGGCTGGGGTGAGGGCGCTCCAGCACAGTGGCCTCGCCGCGTTGGGCTTCGCTGCGCTCAACCCAACCTACCGGATCTCCGTCGGCACCCGCACCCAGCCTTCCATCAGGCGGCGGGCGCTGCGGCTCAGGCTGGCCTTTTCCACCTGCCAGATACCGGCGACCTCGCGGGCCTCGGCGCCGACCGCCACCGTACCGGCGGTGTGCCCTATCCGTACCTGTCGGCCACCCAGGTCGCCGGTCAGGCCATGAACCAGGGTCCCGGGTAGCGCCGCGGCCACCGCCACGGCGACCGCGCCGGTACCGGGGATGGCGTGGTGCAGCTTGCCCATGGAAATCATCCGTGCGATGACGTCGAGTTCCTCGGCCTGCACCTGCTTGCCACCGGCCACCCGGTAGGTCTGGGGCGCGGCGACCAGGCACAGCTTGGGCGTATGCGGGCGTTCCGCCGTCGCCTGGGCAGCCGTGGCGGCCAGGCCCATGGCGACCGCGCCCGCGGCACGCAGGGCTTCCAGGCGCGCCAGCAGCGCCGCATCGCCATTGACCTGCGCCTGGGTCTCGGTACCGCTGAGACCCAGGGTCTCCGCCCGCACGAAGATGGTGGGATTGCCGGCATTGAGCAGGGTCACCGGCAGTCGGCCCAGCTCCGGAACATAGAGTTCGTCAACGGCCCGCCCGGTGGGCAGCACGCTGCCGTCGCTCCCTGCCGGATCAAGAAAATCGAGCACCACCTCGGCCGCCGGAAAGGCCACGCCGTCGAAGCGGAAATCGCCTTCCTCCTGCACCTCGCCGTCGACCATGGGGACGTGGGCGAGGATGCGCTTGCCGAGATTGGCCTGCCAGATGCGTACCCTGGCCATACCCTCGCGCGGCGCCTCGACCAACGCCTCGCTGATGGCGAAGGGCCCGACGGCGGCGCTGAGATTGCCGCAGTTGCCCGACCAGTCGATCACCGGCGCCTCGATGGCCGGGGCGCCGAACAGGTAGTCGACGTCACAGTCCGGCCTGCTGGAGGGCGCGATCACCACCACCTTGCTGGTGCTGGAGGTGGCGCCGCCCAGACCGTCGATCTGCTTGCCATAGGGATCGGGACTGCCGATCACCCGCAGCAGTAGCGCATCGCGCGCCGGACCCGCCGGCGGCAGGTCGCGGGCATGGAAGAACACGCCCTTGCTGGAACCGCCGCGCATGTAGACGGCGGGAATACGCAATTGCGGCATCCAGGATCTCCCGTGGGGTGCCTAGGCGAGATAGCGCCCGAACCAGCCCAGGGTACGGTCCCAGGCCAGGCGCGCGGCGGCTTCGTCGTAGCGCGGGGTGGAATCGTTGTGGAAACCATGGTTGGTGCCGGCATAGCGATGCACCTCATAGGTCTTGCCGGCCGCCTGGAGCGCCGCTTCGTAGGCGGCAGCGCCCTCGTTGATGCGCGGATCGTTCTCGGCGTAATGGATCAGCAGCGGCGCCTTGATCGCGGCCACCTCCTCGGCGCGCGGCTGGCGACCATAGAAGGGCACGGCCGCGGCCAGTTCCGGATAGGCCACGGCGGCCGCATTGGCCACCCCGCCGCCGTAGCAGAAACCGGTGATGCCGACCTTGCCGGTGCTGAATTCGTGGCCCATCAGGGTTTCCACGGCAGCGAAGAAGTCGTTCATCAGCTTCTCGGGATCGACCTGCTGCTGCAGTTCGCGACCCTTGTCGTCGTTGCCGGGGTAACCGCCCATGGAGGTGAGGCCGTCCGGCGCCAGGGCCAGATAGCCCGCCTTGGCCAGGCGCCGGGCAACGTCTTCGATATAGGGATTGAGGCCGCGATTCTCGTGGACCACCACCACCGCCGGCAGCTTGCCACTGGCCTTGGCCGGGCGCACCAGATAACCACGGACCCGCCCATGACCCTTGGGCGAGGGGTAGTAGACGTATTCGGCGACGATATCCGGATCGGTGAACTCGACCTGGGTGGCCAGGGCATAGTTGGGCGTCAGGGCCGCCAGCACTCCGGTGGCCGACAGCCCCAGCACCGCGGCGCAGGCCCCGGCACGGTCGAGGAAGTCGCGACGGCTGATGCGACCGTGCACATAGAAGTCGTAGAGTTCGAGCAGTTCGGGCGAGAAATCCTTGGCGGTGAGGCGGGTCATCGCGGCGCTCCTCTGGGGGAAACGAGGCATCCGGCCCGATTGACCAGGCGCCCCGGGGCTCCCGAGTGTGCCGCGAATCATCTGACTATGCCACTGCCCGCCTCAGCGGGAGACCTGCAAGTCGTGCAGCCCGGCGAGGCTGACCCCCTCGTTCAAATGAGCGGCGCAAATCACCGCCTGCGCCAGCGCTCATGACGCGCTTCACGGCCACAGAGGAAAGGGGTCACGCCAACGCGCCCGTGCTTCTGCATCCTCCCCCCTGGGTTCACCCCTGCCGAAGCTGGCATTCGAACCAGAGCAGGACGGCGTCCAGTTGCTGCGCGAACTCGGCCGCTGCCGCCTGTGGCTGCCGGGCTTCGGCATAGAAGAAGTCCAGCGCGGCGCGCTGCGCGGGATGCAGTCGCCGGGCGCGGCGGTAATGGTCTTCCAGCGTCCAGGGCCAGCCCGTCTCGTCTGGCCGGCGCAGCACCTGTAGCGCCCGGAGCAGCCGCCGCGCCGCCTCGCGCTGTACGCCCAGGCGCTCGACCGGACTCGCACAGCTGGCGTGGACCGAGCTGTAGCGCCGCATCACCGACAGCACGTCGCCATTCACCGCCTGGGCGATGCCGACCTCCGGTTTGAAGGGCGCGTAGCGCCGCGCCAGGTCTTCGCCCCACAGCCAGCGGCAATGATGTCTGAGCCAGAAGCCCCAGCTGAGACGGTTGCCGGGGGCCAGGACCTCGGCCTGGCGCCCGATATCGAAGTCGATCTTGCTGACCTCGCCATGGCTGCATTCCAGCAGACGGCGACGCTGCTCCAGCTGCACCGGCAGCCCGGCGGGGCAGGCATCGCTCAGGACCAGGGTGAGATCCAGGTCTGATTGACCCGGTCGGGCGCGGCCTTCGGCCACGCTGCCATAGACATAGAGGGCTATCAGATGGCGACCCAGGAGCGCTGGCAACTGGCACCGCACGGCAGCCAGCAGTGCCCGATACTCCACCTGGAATAGCCCCCTGGGCACCTGGCGAAGAAAACCGTCCGCATCCACTCCGTCGTTGGCCGCTCGCATCAGAACAATCCCAACTGCTGATCCAGCAAGCGATCAAAGCGGTCGCCGACGAAGGGCAGGATGGCGTCGGCCACCGGGGCCAGCTGGCGCTGCACATAGTGGTCATAGTCCGGCGGCGCATGAAGCAGTTCGACCGGTTCGGCGCCCGCGATGGTGATCAGGTAGCTGATCCAGCCACCGCGGCGAAAGCGGCTGCGGCGTCCCAGGCGGGCGCCTTCCGCCTCCAGCAGCCGCGCCGCGCGGATCTGCGGCGAGAGGTTGCTCTGGTACTCCTCCAGCGGCCGGCGCAGGCGCTTACGATAGATCAGCAGGTCGTCGAAGGCGCCGGCGCGGGTCTGGGCGACGAAGTCACGCACATAGTCCTTGTGGGGCTCGCCGGTGAAGATGCGCAGATACAGCTCGCGCTGGAAGCGCTGGGCCAGCGGCGACCAGTCGCTGCGCACCGTCTCCAGGCCCTTGAACACCAGTTCCGGCTGACCATCGGCACCGGATCGCAACCCGGCGTACCTCTTCTTGCTGCCCTCCTCCGCGCCGCGGATGGTGGGCATGAGAAAGCGGCTGAAGTGGGTCTCGTACTGCAGCTCCAGGTGGCTTTCCAGCCCCAGCTCGGTCTGCAGCTGCGCGCGCCAGTGGGCATTGACCGCCGCCACCAGCTCGCGACCGATGCGCTCGGCCTCCGCTTCGGCATGGGCAGCCCCGAGCCAGACGAAGGTGGAATCGGTATCGCCATAGATCACCCGATGACCGCGCGCCTCGATCAGCTCGCGGGTCTGGTGCATCACGGCGTGGCCGCGCAGGGTGATGGACGAGGCCAGGCGGTGATCGAAGAAGCGGCAGTGCGAGGTGCCCAGCACCCCATAGAAGCTGTTCATGATGATCTTCAGCGCCTGGGCCAGGGGCGCGTTGCCGGCGCGCTTGGCGGCGTCGCGCCCCTCCCAGACCCGCGCCACCATCTCCGGCAGGCAGTGCCGGGTGCGATGGAAGCGCGCGCCGCGAAAGCCCGGCACCGTCTCGGCCTCGGGCAGCGCCAGGCCCTCCACCAGGCCCACCGGATCGATGAGAAAGGTGCGGATCAATGAGGGATAGAGGCTCTTGTAGTCCAGCACCAGCACCGAGTCGTAGAGCCCGGGCCGGGAATCCATGACGAAACCACCGGGGCTGGCCTCGGGCGGCTGGGCGCCGAGATTGGGCGCGACGAAACCCTGACGGTGCATCAGCGGCAGATAGAGGTGGTAGAAGGCGGCGATGGAGGCGCCGTGACGCTCCAGCGGCAAGCCGGTGACGCTGGCCCGCTCCAGCAGGAAGCGCAGCAGGCCGGTCTTGGCGAAGATCCGCGTGACCAGTTCGCAATCCACCAGGTTGTAGCGCGCCAGGGCGCTCTTCTCGCCGGCGAACATGCGGTTGATCGAGGCCATGCGGTCGTGGGGATTGTCGATGGCCTTGCCCTCGCCCAGCAGGCTGCGGCTGACGTTTTCCAGGCTGTAGGAGGGAAACACCCAGGTCGCCGACTTCAGCGCCTCCACCCCGTCGATGATCGGCCGCCCGGCCAGCAGCGCCGAGAATTGCCGGCCCTGGCCGCCGGGTTCGTAGCGATCGTCCTCGGCGGCGCCCCGGCCCAGGTGCAGGGTCACGCCCAGTTTGCGCGCGTGCTCGTGAAGCACGCGGATGTCGAACTGCAGCACGCTCCAGCCGATGATGACGTCGGGATCATGGCGCGCCATCCAGGCGTTGAGGCGTTCGAGCAGGGTGGCGCGGTCGGCGACGTATTCCAGGTCGAAGTCTACCGCGGCGTCTTCCCCGGTGGGGGGACCGAGCATGTACACCTGGCGCTGGCCGCAGCCGTGCAGGCCGATGCTGTAGAGCTCGCCGCGCTCGCTGGTCTCGATGTCCAGCGACAGGGTGCGCAGCGTGGGGCGATAGTCGGGATGCGGCCGCAAGGGCGCGCCGTCGGCGGTGGGCAGCGTCACCGGCGCGGTGATGAAGCGCTCCATGAGAAAGCGATCCGCCGGGGCGATGTCCGTCTCGTAGACCTCGATGCCAGCGGCGGGGAGGCGCTGCTCCAGTTCGCGCAGGGTGCGATAGCGCGGCGCATAGAGCCCCAGGACGGGGCGCCGCTGGAAGTCCTGCAGCGCCAGCTCGCGGAGCTCCACCCCGGCCGGCAGCAGGCGCTCGATGTCCGCCCGTCGCGCGGCCGGGGCGAAGGCCACCGCCTGCTGCCCCGGCACCCGCAGCTGGTGCGGACCGTTGTCGGTGGCGAACCAGAACACCAGCTCCATCCCGGTGGAAGTCTCGCGCCAGAGGCGTGTCAGCAAGAAACCCTGGACGGCGGCCAAAGCAATGGCACTCCTCGACATGGACGAAGGGCCCATTCTCGCAAGGCCAGCCGCTACCGGCGACCTCGACGTGCCAGATGGTCCGCTCGTCGCCCCCGCCGAACGGCCTGTGTCCTGTGGCGATGATCTTGCATCGAATGCCCACACCCGTCGTAGAGCCGACTTGTCGGCTTTTGGGCGCACCCTTGGTTATAGCTGTCAGGCCGTGTATGAATCCGTTGTCGTCGTCTTTCTCCAGCGCTGTCTCACCCCGCTACAACGCCCAGCAAGCACGGGTGCGCGAGCAGGCGCGTCGCTGGCTGGAGCAGGACGTCCTGGTGCTGGATACCGAGGCGACCGGGCTGGGCGAGGATGCCCAGCTGATCGAGGTGGCGGTCATGACCCTCAGCGGCCGGGTGCTGCTCGACACCCTGGTCCGCCCGAGCATCGCCGTACCGCGCGAGGCGACCCTGATCCACGGTCTGACCGATGCCCACCTGGCCCAGGCGCCACGCTTTCCCGAGGTGTTCGCCACCCTCTGGCCCCTGCTGCGGGGCCGCACCGTGCTGGCCTATGGCATGGCCTTCGACTATCGCCTGCTGGCCCACAATGCCCGCCGCCACGGTCAGGCCCTGCCGCCGGAACTGGAGCGCGAGACGCCGCCGGTGCAACTGGTGGATGGCACCCGTCTGCACTGCCTGATGCAGCTCTATGCGCACTTCTGGCAGGAGCCGAGTCTGGACAGCCGCAACCAGGACGGCTGGCGTCGCAAGTCCCTGGCCATGGCCGCCCGCCAGCAAGGTGTCGCCGTGCAGGAAACCCATCGCGCCCTGCCCGATTGCCGGCTCAAGGCCGCCCTGGTGCAGGCCCTGGGTGACGAGGCGCCGGCTACCTGGAGCGGGCTGCAGGCTCTGGCGGGCTAGCCGAGCGGCAGTCCGCCGGCCGCACCGGCAAGCAGACAGGCGAAATTCATGCGGCTTGCCATACTGGAGGCGTCATCCCGCCCGAGGCCCCGCCATGAAAGCCGTCGTCTATGAAGCCTTTTCCGCGCCACCCCGCCTGACCACGGTCTGTCTCT